>JAISAX010000805.1 GCA_031266495.1 Opitutaceae bacterium | reverse complement strand
CCGGTTCGCGGGCGCTCGCCCGTTGTGGCTGTTGCGGTGGGGGGGGGGGGGGGGGGGGGGGGGGGGGGGGGGGGGGGGGGGGGGGGGGGGGGGGGGGGGGGGGGGTGTGGGGGGGGGGTGGGGGGGGGGGGGGGGGGGGGGGCCCCCCAGTGTGTGTGGATCCGGGCAAGGCGGTTGCCTTGCCCGTGCGGATACGGGCGGATACGGGTGGCGGAGGGGACGCGGCGGGCGTTCAGGGTTTCGCGCGGGGCGTCGGGCGGGAATCGGCGGACGGAAAATCGGGAGGGTCAGTGCGGGGCGGGCGCGGGCGCGGGCGCGGCGGCGGTGATGGAGCGGGTGGCTTTGTCGAGGACGAGGACTTTGCGCGCGGTTTGTTCGTCGGTGATGAGAATGTCGATACAGCCGGTGCGGAGGGCGCCGAGGATGGCGGCGACCTTGTCGGTGCCGCCGGCGGGCGCGATGACGGGGTTGATGGTGCGCATGTCTTCGAAGGTGAGGCTGACGATGCGGCGGTCGAATTCGGTTTCGACGGGTTTGCCGTTGATGTCGAAGAAGCGGCAGGAGATGTCGCCAACGGCGCCTTTGGCGCGGAGTTCGTCGATCATGATGGGATCGAAGAAGCCGGCGGAGACGGCGGTGGCGTCGTGCGCGACGCGGCCGATGCCGATCATGGCGCGGGAGGCGGAGCGGGCCATGTCGAGGCAGGCGCGGATGCTGCGGTCGGCGAGGAGGATTTCCTTCACCTGGAGGGAGCTGACGATGGCGGGGAGGGGGAGGTGGTAAACGCGGGCGCCGAGTTTCTCGCCCATGACGCTGGCGAGGCGGATGGGGTTGATGGATTCGCCGCTGTTGAGGCAGCCGATGGCCTGGGCGAGGACGGAGCCTTCGATTTTTTTGCCGGACAGGGCGTTGGCAACTTCGAGCGCGGTGGCGCCCCAGGCGGTGGCGAGGACTTCGCCGGGTTGCATGGTGCTTTCGAGCAGGAGGGCGGTGGCTTTGCCGATGGCTTGCCGGATGTCGGCGGTGGTGGCGTTGGGCGGGGTGGGGACGATGTAGGTGTTGGTGAGCGAGAAGTGGCGGCGGATTTCGTCGGCCAGGGTGAGGCGGCTGAGGAGATCGGGGCGGAGCGAGATGGTGACGAGGCCTTCGTCGCGGGCGCGGGAGAGGAGGTTGGCCACGGCGGGGCGGGAGATGTCGAACTGGGCGGCGATCTCGGCCTGGGTGAGGTTGTTGTGATAATACAGCCAGGCTGCCGTGATGGTGGCATCAATGTCGGTGCCGAAGGATCGGGTGTCGTCGTCGCCGGTGCCGGTGTTTGCTGGAGATTGGGCCATAACCAAATCCAATGCACGCACAGGGGCCGGGGGGGAATGCTGAAGTTCCGGCATTGTGTCGGTTGCGGCGATCATCGGTGGGGCGGGCGGCGGCGGGTCAGGGGGCGCGGCGTGGCGTTTTGTTGGAGAGTTCGGCGGCGGCCACAAGGCAACCGACGACTTCGCGTGACGAGCGGCCCGGCGCGAGTGATTCGTAGTACGCTTCTTCGGCGGGCGTGAGCGTGGCCGGGGGGGGGGGACGGTGGCCGGCAGCCGGGGTCGGGGTCGGAGAGGACGGGGCATTTCCGGCAACGGGACGCCGGCTCCGTTGGGCGTCGGCGAGTTCGCGGGTGGGCGGGAGGCTGCGGATGGCGGTCATGGAAATGCGGGTTGGTTGCGGGTTGCTGGTTGCGGGTTGCGGGTTGGCTGGTCGTGGGTGGGTTGGTCGTGGGTGGGTTGGTTGGTTGCGTTGGTGATGCGCGGGCGTCGGGTGGCGGGCGCGGGCTTCGCAAGCGAAGCCCCTACGGGTTGACGCTGGCGCCGAAGGCGCGGGCAAGGGTCTTGAGAATGAGGGCGCAGGAGGTGGCGCCGGCATCGGGGACTCCGCGGGAATGGTCGCCGGGGCGGATGGCGCGTCCGGGTCCGGGTCTGGCAACGAGGTTTTTTGTGGAATCGCGTCCGCGGTCGGCGGCTTCGCTCATGCGGGCGAGGGCGTCGGGGATCGTGGCGCCGGCGGCGATGGCTTCGCGGTACGCGGCTTCGGCGGGAGCAAGGGCGTCGATGATGGTCTTGTCGCCGACTTTGGCGTTGCCGGATCCGGAGAGGCCGGTGAGCGCGCCGGAGAGCATGGCGGCGTGGGTCCGCGGGTCGGCGAGGTCTTTGTCGCGCGAGGCGAGGCTCATCTGGATGAAGAAGGCGCCGTAGATCGGGCCGATGGAGCCGCCGATGTCGGTGAGGAGCGTCTTGCCAATGAGGGCGAGCGCTTCGGGCACGGTAGGCTCGCGGTCGCCGAGCCGGGTTTTCGCGAGCTGGAAGCCTTTGGCCATGTTGTCGCCGTGGTCGCCGTCGCCAGTGGCGGCGTCGATTTCGTCGAGAGAGGTTTTGTTGGTTTCAATGGTTCCGGCGAGAGCGAGGAGCAGGTCGCGGCCGGCGGGAAGGGTCAGGGTGGTGTTCATGCGGGTTGGGGGGGGTCGGGTCTGGTATTCAGGTTCCGGATTCGGAGTCGGGCGGGACGGACGGCGTTCGGTGGCGGTGGCGGGGGCGTTCCTGCTACTGGATGGTGTAGCCGCCGTCGATGACGAGGTTGGCGCCGGTGATCATGGCGGCGGCGTCGCTGGCGAGAAAGAGGGCGCAGGCGGCGATTTCTTCGGGATACGCGAAGCGGCCGGCAGGGAGTTTTTTCCGGAAGGCCTCGCCGACGTCACCGGCCCAGGCTTTGCGTCCGAGTTCGGTGAGGACAACGGTGGGCGAGATGGCGTTGGTCTGGATGTTGTGCGGGGTCCATTCGAGGGCGAGGACTTTGGTGATGCCGATGATGGCGGCCTTGCTGGCCATGTAGGCGACGTGGCGGTCGAGCGCGACGATGCCGGCCTGGGAGGCGAGGTTGATGATGCGGCCGCCGCCTTGCGGGATCATGTGGCGGGCTACGGCCTGGCTGAGGAAAAAGAGGGCCTTGAGGTTGAGATCGAGCGTGAGGTCCCAGCGGGCTTCGGTGACGTCGATGGCGGGATCGAGGAGGCCGATGCCGGCGCAGTTGACGAGGATGTCGATGCGTCCGAAATGCCCGATGGCGGCGGCCACGGCGGAGTCGCGGGCGGCGGCGCTGGTGGCGTCGCCGCTGATGGCGAGGATGCGGGAGGCGCGGGAGGCGGGAGAGGCGGGAGGGGCGTCGGGCGCGATTTGTGCCGCGATGGCGGATACGTCCTCGTTCCTGTCGAAGAGGACGAGTTTCGCGCCTTTCTCGTAATAGAGTCCGGCGATGGCGCGGCCGATGCCGGCGGCGGCTCCGGTGATGAATGCAACGCGATCCTGCAGGGAGAAGTTTTTGTCGTATGGTTTGATGTCCATGTTGGTCGGGGGGGAGGGGGGGGGGAGCGGGAGCGGAAAGTGAAGGTGGTTGAACGAAACGGCAGGAAAAAAAAGGGGGGGAATGAGGGCGGGAGTGGACGGGAGAGGCAGAGGCTACCCTGAAACTTCCATCTCCCCCGGCCGGCAACCGGAAGTGGTTGCGCGACCCCCGCCCTCATAAGTGTCGGCAGGTGTTCGTGTGTAGTTGTTTTACGATTACTTGCGAGATTTTTGCGGTGCGACCGGAGCGGCGGAGAGGCTCCCCTTAACGTCCCCCCCGCCGCCAGTCACACGGTCATCTTCAGGGTTCCAGGGTCACTTTGACCGAGGTTAGCCCGTTGATGACCATGTCTATCCCTTTTTGATAATCAGCCAGGGAAAGTCGGTGAGTGACGATCTCGTCCATCGGCATCAGGCCTTTGCCGATGATTTCGATCGCCTTCGGGTAAGTGTAGGGGCTGAGGTGCGCGCCGTGGATGTTGAGTTCCTTGCCGTCGCCGATGATGGTCCAGTCCACGGTGACTTTTTCGCGCATGACGCTGAATTCGACAAAGGTGCCGAGTTTGCGGATCATTTGCAGGCCTTGCTCGACGGCGGAGGGGTGGCCGGTGGCCTCGATGTAAACGTCGCAGCCGTAGCCGTCGGTGAGGTCGCGGACTTTTTGCACGGCGTCTTCCTTGCCGATGTTGATGACAATGTCGGCGCCGGTTTTTTTGGCGACGGCGAGGCGGTCGTCCTTCATGTCGAGGGCGACGACGCAGGCGGCGCCTTTCTGCTTCGCGCCGATGACCATGCCGAGGCCGAGGGGGCCGCAGCCGGCAACCACAACGGTGTCGTTGAACTTGATGTCGCCGCGTTCAACGGCGTGCAGCGAGCAGGCGAGCGGTTCGGTGAATACGGCGTGGTGCCACGGGATTCCGGACGGCACCTTGAAGTTGAGCGCGCCTTTCGGGAAGAGGCAGTATTCGGCCCAGGATCCCTGGGTTTTTTTGCGAAAGCCGTAGATGTTGTGTTCGACGTCCATCCAGTAGTGGCCTTCGCGGCTGTATTTGCAGCCGCCGGACGGGACGATCTGCTCGCTGGTGGCGTGGTCGCCGATGGCGAGTTTGTACTGCTCGCCGGCGCCTTCGCCGAGGGCCACGACTTCGCCGACGAATTCGTGGCCGGGGATGACGGGCGCCTGCACCCAGGCGGGGCGGGTTCCGTCGCCCCAGAAGTGCGCGGCTCCACCGTAGCACTTGATGTCACTGGCGCAGATGCCGGTGCTTTTTACGCGGATGACGACTTCGCCGGGGCCGGGTATCGGCACGGGGCGTTCTTCAAAACGGTAGTCGCCGGGCGCATACGCGACGACCGCTTTCATGGTTTTCGGGAGGGCGGGGCCTTCGTAGTTTTGATTCATGGTGATGGCGGGTTGGATAGTGGAAAGATTGGCGGTGGTTGCGGAAGAGACGGTGGCGAGGAGGGGGGGGAGGGAGGGCGGGAGGCTATTTGTCCTTCTTCATGTTGCTGGCATAGACGGCCAGGAGGATGATGGCGCCTTTGAGGACTTTTTGCGTGTAGGGCGACACTCCCATGAGGTTGAGGCCGTTGTTGAGGACGCCGAGGGTGAGGGCGCCGATGAGCGTGCCGGCGATGTGGCCGCGGCCGCCGGCGATGCTGGCGCCGCCAAGGACGACGGCGGCGATGGCGTCAAGCTCGAAGCCGATGCCGGCATTGGGCTGGCCGGACATGAGGCGCGAGGAGAGGACAACCGCGGCGATGCCGGCGGTGAGTCCGCTGAAGGCGTAAACAAAAAACTTGTTGCGCCGCACGGGCACGCCGGAGAGGCGCACGGCGTCCTCGTTGCCGCCGATGCCGTAGATGTAGCGGCCGATCGGGAAGTGCGTGAGGATGATCCAGGCGACGGCGAAAACGCCGAGCATGATGAGGACGGGCACGGGAATGCCGGCGATGTGGCCGCGACCCCAGAAGGCGAACGATTCGGGCAGGCCGGAAAAGGGATAGCCTTTCGTATAGAGAAGCCCGATACCGCGCGAGATCTCCATCGCGCCGAGCGTGACGATGATCGACGGAAGGCGCCCGTAGGAGACGACAAATCCGTTGAAGCAGCCGAAGGCGAAGCCGGTGAGGACGCCAAGCCCGATGCCGACCGGGGGCGGCACGCCCGCGAGCATGGAGCCGGCGATGACGGTCATGGAGAGCGCCATGACCGCGCCGACGGAGAGGTCGATGCCGCCGGTGAGGATGACAAACGTCATGCCGACGGCGAGTATCGCGTTGGTCGATACCTGGAGGGCGATGTTGCCGAGGTTCTGCGGCGTGAGGAATTGCCGCGAGATGCAAACCATGATGATGCACAGCAGCGCGAGGCCGAGCAGCGGAAAGATGATCTGGTTGCGCGCGATCCAGCCGCGGAAGCGGTGGAAACCGGCGGCACCGGCGCCGGCGCCGGCTGCGGTGTTCGCGCCGACGGTGGCGGCGGTGGCGGCGGCGGCGGCGGGAGCGGAAACGGTTCTGGTCGGGGTATCAGACATGGTGGCCTCCTGTGGCGTAGAGCATGACGGATTGTTCGCTGATCTCGCCGGGTGCCTCGAGGGTGTGCTCGATGCGCTGGTTGCGCATGACGAGGACGCGGTCGCTCATGCCGACGATTTCGGGGAGTTCGGAGGAGATCATGATGATCGATACGCCGCGGTCGGAGAGCTGGCGCATGAGCTTGTAAATCTCGGATTTGCCGCCGACGTCGATGCCGCGCGTGGGTTCGTCGAAGATCATGACGTTGCAACCGGCATTGAGCCACTTGGCGATGACGACTTTTTGCTGGTTGCCGCCGCTGAGTTCGCGGGCGAGCTGGTGAGGCGAACTGGTTTTTATCCTGACGGCTTCGATGAACGAGAGGGCAAGCTCCCGGCACTTCTCGGCGCTGAGGCGGCGAAACACGCCGACGGCGGCGTTGCGCAGGTTGGCGAGCGTGATGTTGTAGATGAGCGAATGGGAGAGGACGAGTCCCTGGTGTTTGCGGTCTTCGGGCAGCAGGCTGATGCCGGCGCGGCGCGCGTCGTAGGGACGGCGGGTGCGGAGGGGGCGGCCTTCAAAAATGACGTCGTGCGCGTGGGCGAGGTCGGCGCCGATGAGGGCGCGGGCCATCTCGGTGCGACCGGATCCGACGAGGCCGGCGACGCCGAGAATCTCGCCTTTGCGGAGCGTGAAACGGAGTTCGGGCGCGCCGGTCCTGAGCTGGAGTTTGCGCACATCAAGGATGACTTCGCCGGGCGCGCGGTCGGCGGGACGGGATGGGTAGGTGTGGGTGACGTCGCGACCGACGATGAGGTTGACGAGGTCCCTGACGGTGGCGCCGGCAGCGGTGCGCTCGCCGACGGATTTGCCGTCGCGCAGGCAGGCAATGCGGTCGGCGATTTCGAAAATCTCGTCGAGGTGATGGGAGATGAATACCATGGCGACGCCGGCGGCCTTGAGGTCGCGCATGACGGCGAAGAGTTTTTTCGCCTCCTGCGGGGTGAGCGTGGCGGTGGGTTCGTCGAGGACGAGGATGCGGGTCTTGCGGAGGAGGGCCTTGGCGATTTCGACGAATTGTTGTTCGGCCACGCTGAGGCGGGCGACGGGTGTGTTCAGGTCGATCTCCATGCCGAGGCGGGCAAGCACGGCTCGCGCCTTCGTCCGCATGGAGGCCGTATCACAGCTCCCGATACGGGTCTTTTCCTCGCGTCCGAGGAAGATGTTTTCGACGACGTTGAGCCAGGGCACGAGGCTGAATTCCTGGTAGATGATGCTGATGCCGTGGCGTTGCGCGTCCCGCGGTCCGGAAAACTCCGCGGGCTGGCCGTCGAGGGTGATCGTGCCGGCGTCCCTGGGATAAACGCCGGAGAGGATTTTCATGAGCGTGGACTTGCCCGCGCCGTTCTCGCCGAGCAGCGCGAGGATCTCGCCCCGGTGGAGGGTGAGGTCCACGCGGTCGAGGGCCGTGACGCCGGAAAAGCGTTTGGTGATGCCCTCAAGGCGGAGAAAACAGGCGCTTGTGCTCATGACGATGCAGGTCGATTGACGGAGCGGCGGCGGCGGTGGCGGCGGTGGTGACGGTGACGGTGGTGGCGGGGGGGGGGGAGGGGAGGGGAGGAGCCGGTCGGGAGACCGGCGCCCCGGCGCGGGTTACCGGTTACCAGGAGAAGCCTTCGGCGTTTTCTTTGGTGATGAGTTTGATGTCCACGGGGATTTCGGCGGGGATGTTGGCGCCCCAGTGCTTCGCGAGCGCGATGCCGATCGCGATGCGGATCTGGTCGCGCGGGAACTGGGCGGAGGTGGACTTGAAGGCGCCGCCTTTCCTGATGTGGTCAACCGCCTCGGAGAAGCCGTCCACGCTGACGAGGGCGATGTTCTTGCGGGAGGCCTCGATGGCGGAGAGCGCGCCGAGCGCGCCGGTGTCGTTGACGCTGAACAGGCCGGCAAGGCCGGGATGCGCCTGGATGATGTTCTCGGTCACGGTGAGCGCGGTGTCGCGTTCCTGCTTTCCGTTTTGAGTAGTGACGATTTTGATACCGGGGTGTTTGGCGACGGCGTCCTTGAAGCCGCGCACCCTTTCGAGAATCGGCACGACGGGGATGCCGTCGAGGATGGCGACGTTGCCCTTGCCGCCCAGAACCCTGGCGAGGTGTTCGCCGGCCTGGTATCCGGCGTCGTAGTTCTTGGAGCCGACGAAGGAATCGAGCGGGCCTTTGGCCTGCGCGTCCACGGCGACGACGGCGATGCCGGCTTTTTTCGCCTCGACAACCGCGCCCTCGACGCCGACGGAATCGGTGGGGTTGAGGATGAGGATGTCCACGCCTTTCTGGATGAGATCCTGCACGTCGTTGATTTGCTTGGTGACGTCGTGCCGGGCATCGGTGGCGAAGACTTGCGCGCCAAGGGTCGCGGCAGCGTCGTCAATCGCCTGCTTCATGACGACGAAGTAGGGATTTTCCATTTCCTGGAACGAGACGCCGATCTTGAGCGGCTTTGCGGGCGCGGGGCCGGACGAGCCGGTGGACGCGCCTTGCTGCGGGTTGCAGCCGGCGGCGCCGGCCAGGAGCAGGGCGCCAGTGGCAAGCGGCGCAACGAGGCGGAGGAGACGGGAGCGGAGGATTCGGGTTTTCATCAGGTTGTTGGAGTGTGCGGGTTGTTGATCAGTGCGGGGGGGGAGGGGGGGGGGGAGGGGAGATGGGCGGTGGTGGCGGTGAGCGGAAGCGCTGGTGGAGGTGGCGGTGGCGGCGGTGGCGGTGGAACGGGCGTGGGAAAAATCAGGGTGGAAAAGAGTCGGATTTGAGTCGGCCATGAAAGGGTGGTAGGTGCCAAGTGTCGTGACAATGGGAATGAAGAACTGACAAATGCAAGAAAAAATATTTTGGAAAATTGATCCGGAGACCGGAATTTGTATGAAAAACATACGCCAACACATTAATAATACGATAATAGAGTAAATAGAGCAAAAAAATATTTTCAGGGCATTTGTTCGGGAAAGGCTCATTTCCGGAAATATTTTTTCTCGTTGCCATCCGAATGTCAGGATGATCGAGCAAATGTATGGGGCGACGGAAGCAGGCGAAGCATCCCGTCATCCGGTGCGTTTGCTTCGGGCAGGGTGCCAATCCTGGCCCGGCGGCGAGAGGGGAGGGCAATCCGGTTTTTTAGACAGAATTAACGGATGTTACGCAGCTGATGTTACGCGAAGCGTCGTGGCGCGGGCGTCTCGCCCGCTTCTGCAGGAGGTGCCTTTCACCCTTGTTTCAGGGCGGCGCTCCGCGCCGTCTGCGGGCGGGACGCCCGCGCCACTTCCCAAGCATG
>JAISAX010000755.1 GCA_031266495.1 Opitutaceae bacterium | reverse complement strand
CTTCTCAACCCAGCCAACCAGCGCCCTGGTCGACAACCTCTGCGCGGGCTGCGCCGGGCTTTCCCCTGGCTGCATCGTCACCACCGCTGTCTCCTTGTGCAGGTCTATCCCCAGCAGCATTTGCTTCACTTGCCCGTCCCCTCCCGCGCACTCTCCGGCTTTACCCCTTGTCTGGGCCTGCGTCTGAACCGTCCGGCGCTTGCCTTGGTCCGTTGTTTCTTCCTCTGTTCCTTTGTTGTTCTTAATCGTCATACGCCGACAGATTGATGGATCCTTCCCTCTCCTGTCGGCTTCTTGTCATCTACCGTCTTTTCGCAGCAAGGCGTTGCCGGGGCAAAGATAGCGGTCCGGTCGATAACGAGCGGGGGAAGGAGGGAGGGGGGGGGAGGGAACGCAGAAGAGGGAGGGAACTCAAAGTGGTGTCAACGCAGCGAAAGACTCCGAAACCCGGAGGGACTTGAACATCGGCAGGGGCGCATTTTTACTGTTTTGTGCGCCCGTTGTCGTTGCTGAACATCGGGGCGGCATCCCGCGAATGGGCGCGGGCGTGGGCGCGGGCGCAGTGAAGTGCGCCCCTACCGGCGTTGACTCCACTTGTCAGTGTATCGCCCTCGCCCGCTCGCTCGCGCCGTGCCCATCGCCAGTGTTGCCGTCATGCCCTTTCCCTGCCGCAACCAAGTCGCGCTCCCGGTTGCAATGTGCGCCCGCCTCCGTTTGTTTGCCGCAGGGTTCACCGGTTCGACCTGCCGACAGTTTCAGATTCAGATTCAGATTCCGGTTTCGGTTCAGGTTTCGGTATCCAACAAAAATTCGCGTGCCTCCCTCTCTTCCATTGCCGGGCCTCTCCGCCCGCCTCGACAAGCTGGTTTACCACTTCGGCGGCAAATGCCTGCCTCCCGGCAAACCGCACGCGTTTGTCTATTTCATTACCCTGCGCAATATCTCCGGCCACACGGTGACGCTGCTCGGCCGCAAATGGGTCATCGCACAGGCCGATGGATCCCGCCTCGTTGTCGAGGGCGACAGGATCGCCGGCGAAACTCCCCGGCTCGCCCCAGGCGAGGAGTTTTCCTATAACAGTTACCACGTCACCGGCATTGATGCCGTGGCGCATGGCAGCTTCCACGGCATCGACGAGCAAGGCCGTCGTGTCTTCACCGTGCTGCCCCCCTTCGCCATGAAAATCCCGGGAACGGGGACGCCGGACGCCGGACTCGGAACTCCGGACCCGTCCTGCCCGTGCGACAACGACGGAGACCAGCCCGGCTACAGCCCGGACTAGTGATCAGTCTAATGTCAAAAGTCGGAAAGTCGGAAGTCATCACCGGCCCGCTTCGGCCCGCTTCAGCGGGCCATCCTTGAGAGATGCTCCGCGCAGCGGTGCCGCCGGCGACCTTCGTCCTTCCGACTTTTGACCTGTGACTGCACACTATGAGCCGCCCGGACCGGTTTTCCCTTCCCCGGACCGCGGCGCCAATCGCACGCCACCGGCAAGTTGCCGCTTGCGCTCCCCTGCCCTTTTCCCTCTCCCTCCGCCTTTACGAAATGAAGTTAACAGATCTGAACCGACAAGGCGGCATCGGCGCCAACTCCACGCTGCTCCGTATCGGCGACCTCAATCTCCTCATCGACAGCGGGCTCCACCCCAAGATCGCCGGCCGCCTCGCCACACCCGATTTCGCGCGCCTGCGCGACGTCCCGCTCGACCTGATCGTCGTGACCCATTGCCACCTCGATCACATCGGCAGCCTGCCCGTCCTCATGCGCGAGCACCCCGACGTGCCCGTCCTCATGAGCGTGCCCAGCCAGATGCTCGTCGAACGCATGCTCCACAACTCGGCCAACGTCATGCGCCGCCAGAAAGAGGAGGCCGACATCCCCGAGTATCCGCTCTTCACGCACGAGGAGATCGACCGCTGCGCCCCGCGCTTCACCGGGATCCCCTTCGGGCAACCGAAAAAAATCCGCGCCCGCAAGGACGAGATCGAGATCACGCTTCACCCCGCCGGCCACGTCGCCGGGGCCGCCGGCGTCGAGATCCGCCACAAGCACCGCCACATCTTCATCACCGGCGACGTGCTCTTCGAAGACCAGCGCACCCTCAAGGGCGCGTCCTTCCCCGCCGGCCATTTCGACACCGTTATCCTCGAAACCACGCGCGGCAACACCGAGCGCCCGCCCGGCAAGGAACGCGTCCACGAAGTCGCCCGCCTCGTCGAGTGCATCAACGACACCATCCGGCGCGGCGGTTCGTTCCTCCTCCCCGCCTTCGCGCTCGGGCGCATGCAGGAGATGCTCTCCATCGTGCACGACGCCCGCAAGTTCGGTCGCCTCGTCGAGTGTCCCGTCTTCGCCTCCGGCCTCGGCATGGACCTCGCCGACTACTTCGACGCGATCTCGCGCAAGACCAAGGCCCTCAATTTCAACCGCGCCATCATCAAGGAGCTGAAAATCCAGCCCGCCTCCCGCAAGCTCGACCCCGGCGAGGACCCGCAGCAAAACGCGCTCTACATCCTCAGCTCCGGCATGCTCGTCGAAAACACCCCGAGCTACATGCTCGCCTCCGGCCTTGTCGGCCACGCCCGCAACACCGTCGGCTTTGTCGGTTACTGCGATCCCGATACGCCCGGCGGCGAACTCCTCCGCTCCGCGCCCGGTGACCCGTTCCTCTTCAAGACCGCCCACGTCAAAACGAAGATCAAGGCGCGCATTGAAAAATTCGAACTCAGCGGCCACGCCGATCGCGAGGAACTGTTGCAATTCGCCGTCCAGACCGGAGCCCGCAGCCTCGTCCTCACGCACGGCGACCCCGACGCCCGCGCCTGGTTCGCGCAGCAACTCGCCGAGCAGGCGCCCTACACCAAAGTGCTCGATCCCGTCCCCGGCACCGAATACCTGGTGTGACCCGCCGCCGGTCGCCGCCGGAAACATGGGCTGGAAGCAATTAACACTTGCCAAGCCATCCGCCTCTCCGTGTTTTGGACCCCTTTTCCCATGCAAAAGACCAAAAAGTCCGTCGCCAAGCGCTTCAAGCTGACCGCCAAAGGCAAGCTGATGCGTCGCACGCCCGGCTTCCGGCACCTGCTGGCCTCCAAGAGCACGAAGCAAAAGCGCCGTGCCTCGCAGGACAAGCAAGTCGCCGAAGGCCACGCCGCACCACTGAAACGCTGCCTGCCCTACGGCCTCTGAACGACCCACCGGCAAGAAGCCGCAACGAAGAAGCCGCAACGCAAAACCGAAAACACGCCAGACGGGTGAACGACCCGACGAACCGACCCGCCGGCGATTAACCAAAAGGAATAAACCAACATGGCTCGTGCAACCAACTCCCCCGCTTCCCGCCGCCGGCGCAAGCGGATGCTCACTAACGCGAAGGGCTACTACGCCAGCAAGTCGAAGCTCTTCCGCTACGCCAAGGACGCCGTCCAGCACGCGTGGCAATACGCCTACCGCGACCGTCGCAAGAAAAAGGGCGAATTCCGCGCCCTCTGGATCGTGCGCCTCAACGCCGCCTGCCGCGCCGCCGGCATCAGCTACAGCCGCTTCATCGAAGGCCTTCACGCCGCGAACATCGGGCTTGACCGCAAGGTTTTGTCCGATCTCGCGATCCGCGACGAAGTCGCCTTTAACGCCCTGGTCAAACAAGCCCGGGACGCGTTGAAGACCAAGGCTGCCGTCGCCGTCGCCAGCGCCGCCAGTGCCAGCGCCGCCGACGCGAAAGCCTGACCTCTCCCGAACGCGAGCCTCTACACACAGAGCGGCTCGCCTCCATCAGAAAAGCACCTTCCACGGAGGACGGGCCTCGATTTTTCGAGGTGCCGTCCTTTTTGTTTTTCCACCCGGGACCACCGGCCCGGCCAATCTCCGGTCCCGTCCCGTCTGTCCCATTTGTCATCGTCCCATCCCGCACCGCTCATGCAAACCCAACTCGCAACCCTTCTCGCCCAGGCCCGCGCCGAACTGCCGGCCCTGAAAACGCGCCCCGAATACGAAGCCGCC
>JAISAX010000676.1 GCA_031266495.1 Opitutaceae bacterium | reverse complement strand
GTTGTTGTCTGGCGGCTCGCGCCGGCGGCGAGGTGCGGGGGGTGGCTGGGGGGGGGCGGGGGGGGGGCGGGGCGCCCGCGCCCCCCCGGCCCCCCGCCGCTTCGTCAGAAGGTGGCTTTCGCATCGGGCGGGCGGATGGCGGTGAGGGTGCCGGTGTAGTGGCGGAGGTCATGCACCTGGTAAGGGTGCGCGGCGAGGGCGTCTTCGTTGATCTCGACGCCGAGGCCGGGAGCGTCGCCGATGTGCATCTCGCCGTTGACCAGGCGGCAGGTTTCGCGGGCGACGTCGGCGCGCCAGGGGACGTCGGTCGCCATGGTTTCGAGGTAGAGGAAGTTGGGCGTGCAGGCGGCGAGTTGCAGCGTGGCGGCATTGGCGACGGGACCGGACGGGTTGTGCGGACAGAAGGGGATTTGCCAGACTTCGGACATGGCGGCGATCTTGCGCAGTTCGTGAATGCCGCCGGCGTGGGAGACATCGGGCTGGATAAAGTCGGCGCAGCCGCGTTCGAACACTTCGCGAAATTCCCAACGGGTGTAGAGGCGTTCGCCCATCGAGATCGGCGTACGCGTCTCGCGGCGGAGGCGGGCGTAGTTTTCGAGGTTGCCGGGGATGAGCGGCTCCTCGAACCACTGGATGTCGTAGTCTTCGAGTGCCCGGGCGATGCGGCGGGCGGTGGGCAGCTCGAAGCGTCCGTGGCCTTCGATCAACAATTCGGCGGCGGTGCCGGTGGCGGTTTTGACGGCTTCGACGACGGCAAGGGCGTCGCGGAGTTGGGCGGCGGAGAGGTGGCGGAAGGTCGCGCCGAAGGGATCCCATTTGAGGGCGCGGTAGCCCATGCCGACGGCTTTCTTTGCGGCGGCGGCAAATTCGTCGGGCGTTTTGGCGTTGGCAAACCAGGCGTTGGCGTAGCAGGGAATGGCGTCGCGGACACGGCCTCCGAGTAGTTGAAAAACGGGTACGCCAAGGGTTTTTCCCTTGATGTCCCAGAGCGCCATTTCGACGGCGGAGAGGGCGCTCATGAGGACGGGGCCGCCGCGCCAATAGGCGTCGCGGCAGGCGTCCTGCCACCAGGCTTCGATGTTGCGCAGGTCGCGTCCGGCGAGGCCGCGTTCGAGTTCGCGCACGGCCTGCGTGACGGTGGGTTCGCGGTACTCGAGCGTGGCTTCGCCCCAGCCGTGGTGGCCGGAGTCGGTCTCGATTTTGACAAAGCACCAGTTGGTGCGCCAGGCGTCGCAGATGCAGGTCTTGAGGGCGGTGAGTTTCATGGGAAAGGCTGAATGACTGAAGGGCTGAAGGCTGAAATTTTTTAAAAAGCTGATGTTACGCGGCGCCCCACGCGCGGGCTTCGCAAGCGAAGCCCCTACTTTCGGAATACGTGACATCCGTTAAAAATGCGTTTATCCGCGGTTGAAAAGGGCGACAACCAGCGCATGGCGGGAAAGGGTTATCTGTATCGATTTTCCGGTGACAGCGGTGACGGTGGCTTCGCCTGCGGCATCGTGGCCGGAAAAATGCAGGTCGCTTTCCGCCGGCACGGAAACGCGGGTGGGCGCCGATTGGAGGTGGCTTTGCGTCAGTACGACCGCCGTGCGTCCGCTGCCGTCGGTGGCGGAGAAGGCGCGGGCCTCGATCTCGGGGTTGTCCTGCGTGAAACCGTCGGTGTCGATGTAGCGGCCTTCGAGAAGCAGGTCGGCGTGGCGCTGGCGCAGGGCGTTGATTTTTGCGAGATACGCGGCGTAGCGCGGCGTCGCGGCAATGGTCTTGCGGCAGCGGTAGATTTCAATGTCGCTGCGCAGTCCCTTGAGCACGGCGTGGTTGACGCGGCGTTCGATGTCGGTGTCGTCGCGAATTTCACGGTCGGTGAGAATCACTTCGGGGAAGGTGTAGCGAAACCAGTCGGGGAAGGCGCGGATGTGGGGTTTCCCGCCGGTTTTTTCCCGGACGGCAGGCGCGGCGCATCCGCCTGCGAGACTGTGCACGTAGTCCGCATGTTGGGCGGTGATGTCGGACAACAGTTCGATGCCGAGGGCCATTTCGGAATCGCGGGAGCGAAGATAGTCGCGAAGGCGGCGAAGGGTGTCGGCTTTGGCCTGGATCAGGCCCGTCCACAATGGCGGATGCGGGTGGGCGGGGTCGGCGCAGGGGTATTCGCAGGTGCCAGCCTGGTCGAGGAACAGTGAATGGCAGCCCCAGGCCGACGCTTTGTCGGCGAGGTCGCGCAGCACGTCGAACCACTCGGGGCACGAGGGGCAGACGGGGACGACGGTGCGGTTGGCGAATTCGGATACGAAATTGCCGGAACCGCAGAATTTGTAGGCTTCGCGAATTTCGTGGCCGAAAAAATCCCTGATCGCGATGCGGTGTCCGGTGGCGCGGTAATAGTCGCTGTTGCGGTCCATGAGGCGACCGTTGGCATAGAGGATGACGTGGCCGCCGCTCCGGTTGAAGCACGCGATGCCGTCGCGCATGGTTTGCTCCGTGCCGAGGCGCGGTTCGGGGACGTAGTCGGGGTAGTTGTTGTCGTGGCCGCCGCGGTGCCAGCCGAACAGGAAGAGGGTGTCGATGCCGCTGCGCGCGCCGTCGGCGCGGATTTCCGGGAGCCGGTCAAAGTTGTAATGGATTTCTCCATACTGGTGTTGAAGAATGATGCGTTGCCAGCCGTTCAGGCGGCGCACCCAGCGCGGAGCGGGTTGCGGATGGAACCAGGTGTCCGCCCAGCGGCGGTATTTGCGCGCGGCGGCATGCCAGTCGCCGGGGCAGGGGGAGATGACAAACGGGCCGCAGGCGAGGCGCTGGCCGTGGGCGAGGTTGGGGAAGCGGACGAATCCGGCCTCGACGGTGTCGCCGGGATAGAGGCGAAACTGGTGGAGCGTGCGTTCGGGCGGGGCGATGTGGCAACCGAAGTAGAGCGACTCGCTTGGACCGGAAAGTGTGAAGCAGTTGCTGGCGGCGGGAAACGGGTAGTTGAGGGTGAGGCCGCGAAACAGGTGGTCGGGCGCCTTGTAGAGGGCGTCGCGGGAATGGAGTTCGCCGGGGAGGTCGGGTATTTTTTCGCCGCCGTTTTTCGTCCAGATCAACTGCTGGCCGGTGGCAGGCCTGAGCGCGCCGACGAGCGGGAAATGGCACTCGCGGAGGTGGACGCCTGGCTGGTTGTTGGCGAGGTGAAGGGTCCAGTGGATTTCGTCGGAGTCGGCGGGCAGCGTGGTCTCGATGTCGAGTTCGATGGCCAGCTTCGCGCCGGTGCGTGGATGGAGGAGCGAGGCGTGGCGGAGCCGGAGGCGGCGGAGACGGGAGGTGTCGGCTTTGCTCTCGACAGTGATTTCGGGAGGCGGATGGCCGGAGTCGGCGGTGATCTCGATGTCGAATTCCGGTCCGTCCTGCAGGTAGAGCCGCCAGAGTGGACGGCCTCCGGCATAGTTGTGGCCGGTGTGCCGGTTGACGAGCGCGAGGAGATTTCCGTTGGGATCAAGTTCCAGCCGCAGGTGCTCGTTTTGGAGAACAGGGTGAGTGCCGGTGGACATGTTCAGGCGAGGGGAAGAAGGGCCGCGTCTGTCAGCACGAGCGGGTAGTCGGGGAGCGGGAGGCGGAAGCGGCGTCCGATGACGGCGCCGTCGAGGACGAGGTCGGAACCGCGGGCGGCGGCGTCGTGAATGGCGCCGGTGAGGAGGTCGAGGAGGACGGGGTTTTCGAGGCGGAGGTCGGAGTCGTGCCAGAGGGTGAGGTCGATTTCGCGGGCGGTGGTTTTTTGTTGCGGGTCTTCGGTGTTCCAGAAGGCGACGAGGGGCGCGCCGTGGCGGGCGAAGGTGGCGGCGACGGGCGAGGACAGGAGGCCGCTGTGTTGCGGGTGCGCGGGGTCGGGTTCGGAGAAGCGGGTGTAGAGTTCCTGGCGGCGCGTGTCGGCGTCGAAGAGCGAGCAGATGCGGCGCATGACGTCGAAGGCGTATTTGGGCGTGTAGCGTTTTCCGTGTATCAGGCCCATCATGACGGGACGGTTGACCTTGTCGCCGGCCTGGCGATAGGGGCGGTCCATGAGATCGACGGCGTGAAAATAGAGGAGCAGGTCGAAGCCGGTGCGCAGGTCGATGAGGAGGCGGCGGGCGATCCACTTGGCCTGCACGATTTGGTCCATGTCGTAGAGGCCGAGCCAGTCGTCGTTGTGGCCGGCGGTCTGCGAGGGGCAGCCGTTCTCGCCTTGCCAGATGGCGATGCGGCGGGCGGGCGAGTGGCGGTCGAGCAGGCGTCGGATGAGGTCGTGCATGTTTTGCAGGTTCTGCTCGGGGACGGTCTGGTAGGGGTGAAAGGAATACACATCAATGTGGTCGGCAAGGCCGGCGTGGAGAGCGGTTTCGAGGTAGGCGGGTTCGAGCTTGGACATGGCGCCGCCGATGATCGTGGCGTCGGGGATTTTTTCACGGATGGCGGCGGCGGTGATGCGGACGAGTTCGGTGTAGGCGCGGGCATCGGGCCGGGCGGGATGCCAGAACTGGGGGATGTTGGGTTCGTTCCAGATTTCCCAGTGGGTGACGCGGCCGCGGAAATGGGCGGCGAGGGCGCGGGTCCATGCGAGCCAGGCGGCGCGGGTGGCGTCGCCGTAGTAGAGGGGGACGTAGCCGACGGCGGACTCGTGCGGAGCGTCGGGCATGTAGAGTTTGTTGCCGAAGCTGACGGAGAAAAACGGTTGCACGCCGATGGCGCGGAGGCGGTCCACGATGGCGTCGAGCCAGGCGAAGTCATGGATGCCGGGCGTGGTTTCGCAGCGGCTCCAGCCGGTCTGCACGCGCGCCCATTTGGCGCCGAGTTTTTCGAGGTGAGGGTAAACGCGTTCGGGGTCGAACATGAAGCGGTCGAGGGTTTCGAAGCCGATGCCGATGCGCGAGGCGGGGATTTCGGCGGTGGTGCGCGGGGTGGCGAGGCAGCCGATTTCCGGGAGGCCGGGAAGCGGGCGAGGGAGGAGTTGCCGGCGGCAGAGGGCGGGGATGTCCTGGTTTTCAATGACAGCGTCGTCGGCGATGTCGGCAGGAATGGCGTTGGAGGGAATGGAGGTGGTTGGCATGGCGTGCGGGGGGGGGGGGAGACGAATTAAGAATTAAAAATTAAGAATTAAGAATGGGCGGCTTCGCCGCCGGGTTGCTCAGGTCGTGAGAGGTTCGTGTGCATGGGTTTGAAATTCTTGATTCTTAATTTTTAATTCTTAATTTCCCCGCGTCAGCGGGGAGGGCGGTGTGATACAGATTATGAACTACGAATGCGGATATCGGTGGAAGAGGCATTCCCGAAGGCTTTCCATTCGTGAGAAAAAAGTTCACAGATGTGCGCATGGAGAAGATGAAGCGTGCAGAAATCGACAGGGCAGAGGAAAATGTCCGGACCTACTGGGACGGGTTGCGGGTGTCGCTGATCCGGTTTTTCGAGGGACCGCCGATCGGGAAATACGGAGTGTTTCAGGGAGTGGTTCTTACGGTTTTCAAATTTCTGGAGGGCGAGGTGACACTGGTAAAAGGCGGTGTGTCGGCGAGGGCAAGGAAGGGCGACTGGATGGTGTGCCATCCGGGAGAGCGGTTTCAGGATTTTTCGGATTCTGCGCGCATCATTTCAATCCATCTGCTGGTGGAGAGTCCGGGCAATGCGGCGGCATGGTCAGGCGACCCGGTGCTGGCATTCGGTCCGGAGGAGGCGGCGCGGGGGGGGGGAGGGGGGCTGGATGCGTGTGTGCGGCGGATGCGGCGGTCGGCGGTGTTGCGGCGGTTGGAGGCGAGCGGGAAAATTTGTCCACTGGGTGTGCCGGAGACGTTTGCCGAAGCGCTGGAATTGCAGGAGGTGGTGGCGGCGTTTTTCCGGCGCTTGATGGGTGTGCTGGAGCCGCTGGGGATGCGTTACGAGGCGCCGTTGATTCGGGACGGGCGGGTGCGCGAGAGTCGGCAGCGGCTGTCGGCGGCGGGATTGCGCGAGGGTTTTTCGAGAGAGCGGCTGGCGGCGGGATGCGGGTTGAGCGCATCGCAACTGGACCGGTTGTGGCGCGAGGAGCTGGGACAGACGCCGGCGCAATTCTGGAATGCGCGACG
>JAISAX010000661.1 GCA_031266495.1 Opitutaceae bacterium | reverse complement strand
CAATCTCGCTCCGGCTGATCTCCTCGCCATGCGCTCTCCTCTCCTTCCCCCACGCATCCTCCTTCTCCCTCCTGTCTTCCTCGACTCTCTTATGGGTCAAGTTCTCTCTGGACCTCCCGGTTACCCTCCATGCTGTCTTGACTGGCCGGATTGCCTCCGGCACGGTGCCGGACGGATGTCACTCAACTCATCTGATTCGGTATAAAAACACATCAGCCGGACTCGCCGGATTTTTCACGGCGGGGTCTTTTTGTGCCCCGGCAGCCTGTTCTCGCCGGCCTGCGGTGTGCGGTTGATGTGTGTGCCATGTGGTCCCGAAACGCGCGCGCGTTTGCGCGGCGTCCGGTTTCTCTCTTTGCCCGGGGCGTTTTCCGCATCCCGATGTCCCATTCTTCCGAATTTTCCAAATCCTCTTCTTCGTCTGCCCGTCCCCGGTGTTCGTCACGGACGGCTCCGTGGCTGAAATGCCGTCATTGCGGCGGCGAATTTTTGATCGACGCGCCCGGCACGCGCCACCGCAACCATTGCCCGTGGTGCCTCTGGAGCGTGCACCTTGACCACACTCCGGGCGACCGCCAGGCCGGCTGCGGCGGCGGCATGGAGCCGATCGCCGTCAGTGCACGCCCGGACGGCGAGTGGCTGATCGTGCACCAGTGCAAAAGTTGCTTCGCAGTGCACGTCAACCGCATCGCCGGCGACGACAGCGAGCGCGAATTGCTCGGACTGGCGATCCGCCCTCTGCGCCTCGCGCCGTTTCCGATCTGATGCGTCGCCATTCCAATTGCCAAAGCAAGCTCCACATGCAGTCGCTTTGCGCCCTGGCGCATTTCGATTTCAACCAGGCCGGAGCCTACGCCTGCGAACAAGCCCTCCTCGTCATCCGGCAACTCTCCCTCCCTCCGGAAGCCGTCGAGGAACAGTTTCGCCGGATGGTATTCAACATCGTGGTACGCAACCAGGACGATCACCCGAAAAACATCGCCTTCCTGATGGACCGGCGCAGCCGCCGGGCGCTCTCGCCCGCCTTCGATGTGACCTGCCGTTACAACCCCGACGGCGCGTGGACCTCCAGCCACTCCGGTATTTCAGTTGGCTCCGTCCGCATTTTCCCTCCAGCCTTCCGGGATCATGCCCATCACCTCCCTGGCCCACGTCTGCCTCAAGACCACCGACCTGAAACGCACCCGCGAGTTTTATTGCGACGCGCTCGGACTCGAAAAACAGTTCAACTTCATCCGCAACGGCGTCGAAACCGGATTTTATCTGAAAGCCGGCAACGGCACCTTCATCGAAGTGTTCCTCGCCGACGCCATCGAGCCGCTCGGCAAGCAGCCCATCCACCACCTCTGCCTGGAAACCGACGATCTTGCCGGCCTGCATGCCCGCCTCCGCGAGTGCGGCCTCACGCCCGGCGACCTCAAGACCGGTTCAGACCAAACCCCGCAATTCTGGATCACCGATCCCAACGGCCTCGGCGTCGAGTTCCAGCAATACACCCCGCAAAGCTCCCAGCGCACCGGCAAGGATGTATCCGTAAACTGGTGATTCCGGTGTGCGTCTCGCCCTCCCCTGCCAGCCTCGGACCCGTTCCCTGAATTTTCCGGATTTTTTCACAAAGCTCGCGAAGGAGGTAGAGGCTTCGCGTCCTTCGCGACCTTTGTGTAAAAATCGGAAAGTTTTGGGGAACTGGTCTCAGCCAACCGCCGCCGCATTCCCTCGTAATTCGCGCAACACTCCCCGCAACGCGTGCGCCGCCGCCCGCGCTGTCAGCGTTTGCGCCACGATCCGCCCGACGCCCGGCCACTCCACCCTACCCGTCCTGAAACGCAATCCGCTGCCCTCCCCCCCCCCTCCCCCCGCCTCTCCCGCCCCTCCCGCTCCTTCCGCCTGCAACGACCACGCCACCGCCCACCAGGCGAACGGCGCCGTCACACCCGACTCCGGCGCAGGCTCGGCAAAGCCCGTTGTCGCCACCGCGACCCGCGCGCCAAACAGTCGCCGGGCGCCTCCCGCCATCAGCCGGGCGACGTTTTCGGAAACACCCGCGCAGGGTTCCGACTCGGCCAGCGGCACGCCCAGCAGTCGCTCCTTCTGTGCCAGCGTGTAGGCCGTGACGCCGCCGAGGAAATACGCCGACGCCCCCGACGCCGCGCCCAGCAACGCCTGCACGCGCCCCGCGGTCAGGCTCTCCGCCGTCGCCACGGTGATCACCCCGTCGCCGGTCCTGCCGCCCGCCGCCAGCGCCCGGATCTCGTCCGCCAGGATCGCATCCGCATCGTTGCCCTCGCCGTTGCTCTCGCCCTCGCCGTTGACTTTGCCCGAACCGGAATTTCCTGGAAACATGCCCAACCCCGATAGCCGGATTTCCCGAGAGCGCCAGACTCCAGTCTGGCATCCGCCGGTCCGCTGCGCGTAACGTCCGCCCTTTCGCAACTTCGCCAATCCATCCCGTCCGCACCGCCATGAAAGTCCCGTTCCTCGACCTTTCACTCCAGCACAAGACCCTGCGCGAGCAGGCGCTCGCCGCGCTCGCCGCGACCTACGACGCCACCCGCTTCTGCCTCGGCAAGGATGTGGAGGATTTCGAAAAAAACTTCGCCGTCACCCTCGGCTATCCGCGCACGCTCGGCGTCAACAGCGGCACCTCCCCCCTCCACCTCGCCGCCGCCCTCGCCGGCTGGGGGCCGGGTGACGAAATCATCGTGCCTCCGTTCACCTTCATCGCTTCCGCCTGGGGTCCGACCTACGTCGGCGCCACCCCGCGCTTTGCCGACATCGACCCCGCCACCTTCAACCTCGACCCCGCCGCCGTCGAGGCCGCCATCACTCCGAAAACGAAAGGCATCATCGCCGTCCATCTCTTCGGCCTGCCCGCGCCGATGGACGAACTCCTAGCCATCGCAAAAAAGCACCACCTCTTTGTCGTCGAGGATTGCGCCCAGGCGGTCGGTGCCCGCTACAAAGGCACGCCCGTCGGCCTGCTCGGCGACGCCGGCACCTTCAGTTTTTATCCAACAAAAAACCTTGGCGGCTGCGGCGAAGGCGGCGCGTTCGTCTCGCGTCGCGACGACGTATTCGAACGGGCAAAACACCTTCGCGTCCACGGCATGGGTCGCCGCTATTACCACGACCACGTCGGTTTCAACTTCCGCATGGACGGCTTCCAGGGAGCGCTCCTCAACGTCAAGCTCCCGCACCTCGCCGCCTGGACCACTCGCCGCCGCGAGATCGCCAACCGCTACCTCGCCGGTATCAAGCTTGCCGATACAATCCTCCCCGTTGCCAACACCGCTGCCAGCACCGCCACTGCCGACAGCGCTGGCAGCGCTGGCAGCGCCGGCGAGAGCGTGTGGCACCAGTTCACGATCCGGCACCCGCGCCGCGACGCCCTGCGCGAGCACCTTGCGAAGAACGACATCGGCACCGACCTCATTTATCCCGTGCCGCTGCATCGCCAGGCCTGCTTCGCCTCGCTCGGCTACGGTGAAGGCTCGCTGCCGGTGGCCGAAAAAGCCTGCGCCACCTGCACGAGCCTCCCGATCTTCCCGGAGCTGACCGATGCGCAGGTCGATCACGTCATCGCGTCGATCAACCGCTTCGGCGGATAGGGGAAACTGAAGTTACGCCCGCCGAAGGCGCGGGCTTCGCAAGCGAAGCCCCTGCGATCGCTCTGCGCAGCATCAGTTACCTACTGATGTTACGCGGATCGGCCTTGACGTGGCACGGGCTTCCAGCCCGTGGACGGCTAAGCCGCCGGATCGGAGTGGCATGGGCTTCCAGCCCATGAACGTTGCCTCTCCGCTCCGACGTAGCGCGGGCGTCTCGCCCGCTCCGGCGTGGCACGGGCTTCCAGCCCGTGGACGACGCGCAGCGTCGCCCTCTGCCTCCAGACAAGATCATTTGTTTGAGAGCGTTCCAGTTGTTTACAGTGAATGACACGAAGGTGAGCAGGGAGGC
>JAISAX010000637.1 GCA_031266495.1 Opitutaceae bacterium | reverse complement strand
CACGGTTCGGATCGGCAGCAAAGGCTTGGGCGAGACGCCCAAGCCAGCACGCGAGACGCGTGCTCTCCCCGGACCGACTGCATGCGTAACATCAGTAAATAACTGAAGTTACGCGGATCGACGTAGCGGCAGGCGTCGCTGCCTGCCGTGACGACGCGAAGCGTCGCCGGTTCGAGAGGTGAAGTGGCAGGAATGCCTCCGCTCCGGCTTTGCGTAACATCAGTTGATAAAGACGGCATGTGCTGCCATGGAGGAGCATGTTTGTGATGCGGCTGGGCAGGGTTGGCTTCCCTGCACGGGTCAATGGCGGATTTCCAGCCGGGTGATGGAAAACGGTTCAAGGCTTTGCTTCACTCTGCCGTTTTCGATATTTGTGTCACCGTTAATTTCGATTGG
Source organism: Opitutaceae bacterium (assembly GCA_031266495.1). Next base: position 11,999 of record JAISAX010000637.1, on the reverse strand, counting down.
CGGGCGGGGCAACTCGTCGAGTCCGGGCCAGCGGATGCCGCCGATGCGAACCTGTCCCTCCCTTCCCCACGACAAAACATCGAGCGTCATCTCCCGCGTTGCTGCGCCCCGATTGACCAGTGTCACCAACAAACGTTCACCATCTGACGATGCCAATAAATCGAACAACGCACGCTTCGATTCTACTGGCACACTCACATCGACCTCCAGAACGTTGAGATTCACGTGATGCGACAACTGTTTCATTGCATGGCCAGACGGCAGGACCTGGTAGCGATCCAGATAAAATTGCCCATCGGACACATCTTCGGGACGCGCTATTTCGTCCCTCTTCAAAAGCTGAAAAATCCCGCGTTCCGAATTGTAAAACTGGTCGAAAAAAATCATCCCGAAAAACGGCGACTCCAGATCGTGGAAGGTGAGGTTATCCATATCCGGGATTTTCATCGCTTCCATCCAGTTGGCGGCGAGGAGCAGGCCATGCGCTGGCGTGTAAATCACGCGGTGCGCATTCCACGTGTGGAATTTGAAAACACTGGTTTCATTGCCCGACATTTTGACTTTGTCGAAGCCTGCCGCGCGAAGCTGCTTCAAGTGGGCGTTGGTGTTGATCGCCCAGTTGAGCGTGCCGCAAACGAACCGTTCCAGATCCTTCTCGCCGCCTTTTCCCGGTCGCCAGTGATCACCCCAAGGGTAATGCGCCGAAAGATAATCGATGTGCTCAAGCGTGCCGTCCGCATGAAGTTCCCGACAAAGGCGAACGGGCCAGGTATTACCTGTGACGGTAATGATCGCATCGGGATTGTAACGTTTGATGACGGGCGTGAACGCGCGAACGATGTCCGCGTAATCTTTCACCGTCATCAGGGCAAATTCCTCATTGCCGAATTCCCAATAACGAATCGCAGCCGGAGGCAGGCTGGACACGAAGCGTTCAAATGCCGCCGTTGCCGCAGGAAGGCGATTTTTCCCATAGAGGTCGGGGCGTTCCTGTTTGTTGCGGTTGTCAGTGATCGGGTAGATCGCTCCATCCGTATCCTGAAAAAACTGGGTATTGATTTCGAAATTCATTTCGAAGCCATACGCGCGACAGAAATCGAGAACGTCATCAAAAAGCGGATACCACATATCGCGATAGTAGCCTGACTTTGATCGGAACGCATGAAACAGCTTGGCCTGCGCTTCCGGCCCTTCGGTGAAATATTCGTGTGTGGGCATGCCCCCGGGAAAACGCAACACACGCACGCCGGCCTGCCGGAGTGCCGCGGCAAATTCGCGCCTCCGGCTGGCGGGATCGGATTCGGGGAGCGTGCCCTTGTAGATGCCGGGATAACGGAACTCGGCGTTCACACTGAACAATTGTTCGGAGAGGCGCGGCTTGATGACGTTGGTGGTGATCGTCGCCGCAACCGGACTCTTCTCGGCCAGCATTTCGGGAACCGTCGGACGTGCCTTCAGGATGATGCGGTCGAAGTCCGCGTTGCCCGCCGCCTTGAACAAGCCGCATTCCACACGAAACGCCGTCGCGGTGGGAGGAAGGGTGAAGGCGAGTTCGTAGTTGTCCCAAAAACCATCCTTGATCTGGTCAATCGCCTGCCACTGGTTTTTGGTTTCCTTGAGGCGAAGCAGATGGTCGCTGCCGGTGCGTCCGATGATGTCACCCTTGCCGTCGAAGAAACTGACCATCACTCCGACTCCGCCCTTCGCATCGCTGAGCACTTTGTAGCGCAGCCACCAGGTGACCCGATAGCTGCGGCAGGGTTTTGTTGGATCGACACGAATTGTCTGAGCCAAAAAATTTTCGCTCGTTCGCAAGCTCTCCGCCTCGGTCGGCACGGTGATCGAGAGCAGGTGATCGGACTCAAAACCGCCGGTGACGATCTGTGCCTGAACACCTGCCTGCAAATGCCTCTCGTAGTGCGCGGGCAATCTTCCCGTAATATTTTCAAAGTCGCCATTTTTTAGAAGATTGCCGGGCAAAATATCATCTGTGGATGCGGCTGCATGCACGATGGCGGACGCTGCGAACGTGGCGAGCGCCATCGCGAAAATCAAAGCGCGCCGGGACGAAATACAGGAAGCGTGATGCATGGAAGTCTTGCAGAATCAGCGGAGCGGGATGCTGGCATAGCTGAACGAAAACGCCGGCGCGCGCACGGTAATGATACCCTGCGCAACAGCGGCGGCCGTTTCAAATTCGACATGTTCGGACGCGCCCAGATCGGGCGTCGCCAACGTCTGCATTTTCAGCGGCCGCACGCCGTTGCCGATGCCGGCGGCGCGTTCACCCGCGAGTCTGATCTCGTGGCGGACTCCGGTCGCCAGTTCGTTGCCAATACTGACCAGCAACCCGTCCTGACCTTGAGAAACAACCACGCAGTTATCGTTATAAAGAATCCGGTTGGCAGCGTGGCGATGCATGACGGCCATGACTTTGCCGTCGAGCGGAAGCACGTAACGAAAACCTTCGGGATTGTCGGCCATGTAATACATCCGGGCAAACCAGGTGCCGCTTCCGTAGCCGTTGCGGATGAAGTCGTGATGGACGATGTAGTTAAATCTTTTTACAAGATCGGGCCAGATGCTGGCCTCACCGAGAGCGCGACCCATCGAGTGCTCGAGCGCGGTGCCGGTGCAGTTTTTCACAACGTGCAGGGCGTTGTACTCGGTGAGCGAGATTTTCGCTTGCTTGAGTCCGGCCTCGGCAAGCCGCTTTCGCCAGCCGTCGTGCATGTGGCGAAGCTGGCCCCATGCGGCGCGCGTGGCTTTGTAAAGATTCGCGCCGTTGTCACGCGGCCCTCCCCCCCCCCCGGTGAGATACATGTGCGCGGAGGCCTCGGCCATGTCGGCCATGCCGTTTTTGACGAGTTCCGCATACACGGCGGTGTCCCAGGCGTGGTCGCTCCATGAATCGCCATCGGCGCAAAATGCGAACCGGGCCTCGGGCACGGCGGCGCGAATGGCCGCGTAAAAGGCGTGGCACTGGCGCACATAGGAGGCGGGTTTGAAGTTTGTGTAGTCCTCGTTGCCGAATTCCCAGATGACATCCACACCGAGCGCCTTCACCTTGCGGGCGAGGCGCGCGGCATGTGCGGTGGCATCCTTCATGAAAGAGACCTCCACGTCCTTCATCTCCGGGATGGCATCAATGGTGCCGGCGCTTTTGCCGGACTGCGCGATGCGCGCGGCGTCGAGGCCGTCTTTCATCCGCCGGTCGAAGGGGGCGAGTTTGACGGCGCGGTCGCTCGCGGCGTCATACCATGCGCCGATGTTCAACTGGTAAATGGCGGTGACGCCGAGTTCCTTGCAAATGCCGAAAAAATAGTCGTCATTGGTCCAGCGATACGCGGAGAAATTTTTTGTCCAGTAAGGCGCCTGGTCGAGCCTGGCGAACGCGGCTACGGATTTTGGGGAAACGTCGCTGTACCAGTAGGCCCAGGTGCCGCCGGGGAAGCGAAGCGAGGACGGGTTGAGTGTGCGCAGGCAGGCGATGAATTCGGCGCGGCGCACGGGGTTCGTCATGCCGTCGGAAAAGCCGCGTTCAAAATAGGCGATCTGGTAGCCGTTGGCGCGCGGATTGGTGGGGGAGGGGGGGGGGGATGTCGGGAGCAGGGCGACTTTTGTCACGCGGGTTTCCGGGGCCGCACCCGCGCTCGCACCCGCGTTCGCGTTCGCGCCTGCGGAGGCCGCGATGGAGAGGCTGGCCGTCAAAAGGAAAACCGGAGCGGCAAGGACGAGGAGCCGGTTCCGGGCGAGTGTTGTCTGGTGGCGGTTTTGCATTCCGGTTCGCGGTTCGGGGTTACGGTTCAGTTCGTCCCTTGGAAGGGTAGCACGTAGTCAGCGGGCATGAGTTTTACATGACAGTCGAGAAACAGGTAATTTCTCCGTCCATCATGGTTGGCGGTTGCCTGATCCCACAAAAGCGGAGCCTGGGAAATCGGGACCGGCTTGTATTCCCATTGTGACCCCGAGGATATGGGTTCCATCGGATCACGGATTGGCTGGCCTCGATACTGGAACGAAAAGGCGTAACTGCTGCCATGATACGCCGCTTCAAAGCCTGTGGCGTCCGATGGATCGTCACGCGGGCATTTCCACGCCTCTATCGGGTGTGGATTGCGTTGCCCCCAGCGGAATCCTGTATCCGGAAAACCGAGATACGGGGTGAGCACGGTGACAAATTTGTAAATATCGTCATAAAAGCTGCCGATCGCGCTGGTGACGCCCGGAATCTCGATGATCCGGTTTTTGTTTTCCTGCGCGTTCAGCAGGATGGCCGTCCCGAAGCCGCGCAGATTGCCCAGGCATTTTGCTTGCGCGGCGGTTTTCCGGGCCTTGCCGACAACCGGAATCAGGATAGCCGCGAGGATGCCGATGATGACAATGACGGCGAGAAGTTCGACGAGCGTGAAGGCGGCGCGGCGGGCGGGCGCCTTGAATCCGGGGCGGATGGAGTTCATGCCGGTGAGATCCGCAAGGTATGTTCAGGCACGAATGCCGCGGCGGCGGGTCGCGAGCGCGCTCACGGCGAGCGCACCCGCAAGCAGCAGGGCGATGTTCGCGGGTTCGGGAATGCTTGAGGGCGTAGTGGCCACAATATTATCAATCGCAAGTGGTGCCCCGCCCGGAGGAGATGTCCACGCGGTCCAGTCTCCGTGAATCCTGATGCGATCAAAGCCGCCGCCCAGCGCGGTGTGCGAGATTGTATGGGAAGCAAGCAGGGCCGATGTATCCTTGACGAGAATACGAATCTGGTATTTTCCATCCTTGAGATTGAATTTGACGGTGACTTCTCCCGGGTGCGCAGCGGTGCCGCTTGATGGATAGGTGTAATAGTAAGACCAGTCGCCCCATCCGCTGGTCGAGAGTGTTTCAATTTGCACCCGGAACGTCCCGTCGGAGTTCATGTTGAGCAATGAGACCCGGAGATGCGCTCCGGTTGTGCTATCCGAGATTTCGACGGCCACGGCATTTGATCCTCCGGCAGTTCCACCCGTCACACCGGGATTCAGCAAATCGACGGAAAGGTCCGTGGCTTTTGAGGCGAGATCCTGTTGAAGAGTCACACCGGCGTTATCACCCCACCCGTTACGTTTCAGCACGAGTTGTCCGTTGCTTGTGGCCGCGGTGGGTAATCCGGCTCCCGACTGTCCGTTCCCGGAGGATCTTGTGATCGTCCAGCCATTGCCCGCGTCGCCGTCAGCGCGGGAGAAGTCGTCGGAAAAAACGACGGTTTGTGCGGCGAGAGAGCCCGGGAGCCAGGCGAGCAGCAGTGAACCAATGAATGCCTTCATGTAGTTGATGGATGATGTTTTCATGATGTCGGGTTTGATTGCGGGTTATGATCGGGTACTGACAGAAACTGAATCCGTGCCTGACGGAGTGGGAAAATGGATACACGCAGGCGTATCGGGTTTCCGGAGAAACCGGCGTCGCTGAGGTCGTCGGGGGGGCAGGGTCAGGCCCGACGTTGGGGAACAGGCAACGGAGCCGGGTTGGTGTCCGGCATTTTCGTTTGGGGCGCGGAGGACTTCACGTGAAGTCCTTACAGGAAACACCGCTGTGCGGTGTTTCCTGTAAGCAAAAGCATGTCGTGGCGTAATCATGATGCGTGTGCGTATGGGGGGGGGGACGATGGAAGTGAATTTCCGTGGAAGAGAACGAAACTGTTCCAGGATGTCAACAGGTTTTTTGGAGGAAAAAACAGGACGGGTGTAATTGAAAGTGATGGGAACCCCGAAATTTCGTCTGAACCGTCGTAGGGGCGCACTTTTACTGTTTTGTGCGCCCGTTCGCGTGTTCGCAGGATGAAGCGCCGATGTTCATCAACGTCAACGGGCGCACGTGAAGTGCGCCCCTACGACGGTTCCCTCCACTTTCAATTACACCCGGTGTCGTTGGTGTAACTCAAAAAGTGGGCAGGCACCGAAGGGGCGCGGGCTTTTTCTGACAATCCCCGTGGACGGCGCGAAGCGCCGCCTACTTGCCTCACTCCCGCCACTTCCGGAGCGGGCGAGACGCCCGCGCCACTTTTCGATCCGGCGGCTTTGACGTTGGTAGTCCTTGGTGTGGGTCGGCCATCAATGCCGGTGGCGTTTGTTGACGAGAGCGGCAAGGATGGATGCGCCTCCGAATAATAATGCCCACGTCGCCGACTCGGGAATGGCAGCGACACCGTAGTCCAGCGTGATGTCTCCCACCAGTGCCGTACCAACGAATCCGCCGTTATATTGGGTGTTGTAAAAAATATTCAATGCCGTGCCTGTCGCGCCAGGATCGAGCGGAGCATTCATGACCTGGTCAAAAATCACAGTGCCAGCCACGCCACCGGTAGGATTATTGGTGAGCAGCGTGAGGATCACGCGCCGGGTTTCCGCCAGGTAGAGCAATTCAAGACTTACCCCGTCTTTTGTCGTATTTTCATTAATCGAGGTAGAAGGTCTTTTGTCTTCATCAAAGTTATATTTGGTGCCATTGTAATACAAACAACCGGCTCCCCCATAAGTGAAAAGATCAACGGCCAGAACATTACCCACGCCAATATGGGCTTGGGCACTGTTGTGATTATAACTCGTCTTGTAATGAAAATTACCGACCGTGAGTTTCAGGGAGACGGGTTTGTCGCCAGCGTCCACTCCGGTGAATTTTTCTATCGTGGAAATGTTGATATTTGGACTGGTGCCACCAAAAGAGAAGCGGTCACCATAGAGGGTGCTGTTGGCAATGGAGGCGCGGTCGGCGAAGGTGCCGAGGTTCCATTGGGAAAAGTCTGTATTGTCTTCGGTGAAGACGTTTGTCCAGGTGATGCCGGAGTCGGGCGCATCCCCGAGGGCGGACGCGGAGGCCATTATAGTCGCGGCGGGAATGGCGAGCGCGGCGACAAGTTTATGTATCAGGTGTGACGGACGATTGTGGCTGGTTTTCATGATTTTGTAGTGTTGCTGTGTTGCTGTGTGTGGGTTCGTTTTCTTAATTCTTAATTCTTAATTTCCCCGCGTTAGCGGGGATTACTGGCCGTTCCATGCGATGTTGTGCCATGGGCTGCCCCAGTATTGTTCACTGGATTTGAAGATAATGATGTTTACATGGCCATCCATGTAGCCGAACAGGCAGGCTTTTCCGTTGCGATAAAGTTTGGTGACGGCATCGGAACCGAAGACTTCCATGCAGCCGGAACTCCAGGTGTCCTCGCCGCCCGGTATCACACTCAACGCGGCGCAATTGTTCGCGAGCAGGATTGTCCGCGAGGGTGTGACGGGTGTCTTGAAGGTTTTTTTCCCGTAACTGAAATTATTGATAATGCCTTTGTTTATCGAGAGGCTGCGGCGTTCCTTTTCCGGGTCGGTGCGGATGACTTTGTCCATTTGTGCCTCGAATTGTCCCCATTGGCGCAGGGAGGGGTTGCTTTCGCGGAGTTTTTCGATCCAGCCGTTGATATTGCCATCCTGTCCGCGTTCGGGGACGGCGTCCCGGTTTTCGTCGCGATAGAGGAGAATGGAAATGGCGACTTGACGGGCGTTGCTGATGTCGCGGGCAACCTTGGCGGTTTCCCGGACTTTTGAAACCGTCGGTACAAGAATGGCGGCGAGGATGCCAATGATGGCAATAACGGTGAGCAGTTCGACAAGCGTGAAGGCGCCGCGCCAGGCGCGGCTGATTTTCGATTCTCGATTCTCGATTTTCGATTCGGCGCGGCGTCTACTGCAAATAAAAGCATGTAGTGGCATAATCATGATGTGTTGTGTGTGTAGGGGGGGGGGGGGGATTTATGGATGTTTTCAGGGGAATGAGATTTCATAACGGCTTTCGCCTTCCGGGAGAGGGAGGCGAAGCGTGGTGGCGGCGGTGGTGGAAGTGGTGGCGGAAGCGGTGGCGGTGGCGGTGGTGATTTCAGGGCGCACGGGTTTGCCGTTCAGAAGAACGCTCGCGGGTGGCGCGGCGTGGGGGGCGAGGGCGAGGGTGAGTTCGCCGGGGCGGTCGGAGCGGAAGCGGAGGGTGGCGCGTTTTTGCGCGTCATCATAGACGGCTTCCAGCACGGCGGCGCGTCCCCATGATGTGAGAGAGACGGGGAAGTCGCGGCCAACAAGCATGGCGTAGAGGGCGGCGTTTTCACGGGCAATGTCGCCGTGCGGCTCAAGTCCCCATTTGGCTTGTCTGGAGAGTTCGTCACGCAGTTCGGCGAGCGGCGCGCCGAGGAGGCCGCGCATGTAAAGGTGGGCGGCGATGTTGGCGGGGTGGTTGTTGCGGTTGCCGGGGTGGTCCTTGCGCCAGTTCTCCATTTTTTTCTCCACGAAGTCGTGCTCGAACCATTGCCAGAAATCGCGTCCGGCGCCGCGCAGGTGGAGGTCATACAGTTCCGGATACTGGCCGACCCAGGAGAGAGAGAGGGCGATTTCGCCGGCGGCGTGGTCGGGGCCGCCGTGGCGCGCGCCAAAGGTGTCGAAGCCTGCGAACTCCGAGAGGCCGACGCCGACGGAGGTCCATTGTTCGCGGGGCAGGCCGGGCCGCGTCCATGCCGGGCCGAGCCAGCGAATGACGGTGGAGAGGCCGAGGCGGGCGGCGAGGAGGCGTCCGAGGGCGGCATCGTCGGCGTATCCGAGTTGTTCGGACATGGCGGCGTAGGCGATGGCGCCTTCGTAGCCGATGCCGTCCATGTCGATGGCGGAGGAGCCGCTGTGTTCGCGGGCGCCGGTCTGCATGTTGTTCCAGTCGTGCTGGACGAGGTAGTATTCGAGGGCGCCGCGGAGGGCGGGCCAGTTTTGCGCGATGAGGGGCCAGTCGCCGCTGCAGCGGGCGTAGGCCCAGGCGGCGTAGAGGACGGCGCCGAGGCCGGAGTTGAGGTCGCCGAGGGTGCCGGTGGAGGTTTCGATCCAGCCGAAGGAGACGGGGTAGGCGGCCTGGCTGAAGGGTTCGCGGCGCAGGAACCAGGCGTTGGGGCGGAGTGTCTGGTCGATGCGGATACGCCAGGCTTCGAGGAATTTTTCCCGCTGGCCGGGATCGAGGAGGGTGAGGGCGAGGCTGGAGGGGGCGGTCATCCACCAGGCGTTGAGTCCGTCGGTCGCGAGTTTGCCGGGATCGGGTCTGGCGCCGGGGAGCGCGGCGGCGATGTGGTCGGCCAGTGTATCGGAACCGGCGGGACGGAGGTAGAGGCGGGTGTCGCGGGGGGGGACGGGGAGGCGGTAGTGGAGGGTGTCGCCTTCGACGGCGGTGTAGTTTCCGGTTTTGGTGGGCCACGCGAAATGGGGAAGGAACTCCGGGGCGGTGGTTTCGGCGGAGAGTTTTACGGGGTAGCCCTGGTCGGCGGCAAAGCGGACGAGGGGGGGGAGGGGGGCGACGCGGCGGGCGGGTTCGGCCCAGTCGTTCGTCCATTCGAGGTGGCGGGTGGTTTCGCGGATTTCGATGCTGGCGGGGTCGTCGGCGGGGGTGCGGAAGTGTTGTGTGGTGGTGTGGGGATAGGCGCGGAGGATGGCGGCGATTTGGCGGGCGCGGTGCGCGAGGGCGTCGTCCGTGGCGGTGGCGGGGCTGGCGTGGCGGTGGTGGTAGCCGGAGGGGAAGGCCACGCCGAGGCGACCCAGTTCAGCCTCGAAGGTGATTTCAAGCGCGGCGCCGTGGCCGCGGATGGTCGCGGGTTTTTTTTGCAGGGCGAGCATCAGGGGGAGGGCTTCGCGGTCGGGCCATTCGGCGATGATCCAGCCTTCGGCCAGGGTGGCGCCGGCGAGGGGTTCGCCCGGCTTGATCCAGCGCAGTCCCGTTGTCGTGGGGGCGAGGATACGGGGAGCGGTCCAGCGGGTTTCGCCGGGGCGGGTGGCGGTGGCTTCGATGAGGAGTTTTTTGTCACGCGAATCGAGCAGGAAGCCGGGGGCGAGGATGCTGGCGGTGATGGCTTGCGGGAATCGGGTTTCCTTGAGCAGTTCGGGGGCTTTGGCGGCGAGTTCGTTGCGCATTTCGCCGGAGAAATCGTAGCGGGTGTCATGGCGGACGGATACCTGGTCGGCGGTGGTGCGGGTCCAGCTTTGCAGGGTGGCGTCGCCGAGGCGGAAGGTCCAGTTGGCGGTCTGCCGGTTGCCTTTTCCGTCGATGGCGGTCGCCGTAAAGCGGTCGGGGGCGAGGCTGCCGACGAGGAGTCCGTTGTTTTGCGTCCAGCCGAAGCGGCCGAATCCGTCGGTGGGGATGCCGGGACGCCAGCCTTCGGCGTCGGGCGTGAAATCGCGCCGGGGGAGTTGTTCCCAGGCGGGGGTGGGGATGGCGGGGGCGCGGGCAATGCCGGGGGGCGTTTGGAGGAAGCGCCAGGTGGCGAGCGAGAGGCCGGGGGCGTTTTTCCCGGGCGGGGTGGCGCCGATGTGGAGAGTGTTGAAGTGTTGCGGGGAGATCGGGGCGAGGCGGGGCAGGCCGGTTTCGGCGAATTGTTCCCAGCGGATGCGGATGCGGTTTTCGCCGGGGGCGAGCGTGGGGAGCGGCGCGCGCAGGGTGGTGGTGCGGCGGAATTGATAGACGGAGGCGGCAAGGCTCTGCCCCGCGAGCGGTTTGGGGGAATCGAGGTGGAGGTGGAGTTCAACGCCTTCGCTGTTGGCGGGCACTCCGCCGACGGGATTGAGGTCGATGCGGATGGGGGCGTGTTTGTAGCCGCAGATTTTCAGGGCGCCGTGCTTGTTGCCGGTTGTATCGGTTTTTTCCACCGTCACGCGCAGTTGGCGGACGGAGCGGGGTTGCCCGAAGTCGAGCACGTCGGTGGTCACGATGCGCGGTTTTTGGGGATCGGGTTTTTTGTCGTCGGGGTTGTGGCGGGGGGCCTGGAGCGTGAAGCGCCCGAGCCGGACGCCGTCGGCAGTGACGCTGATTTCCGCCGGCACGGCCCAGTCTGCCCAGCCGACGCGGGGAATGGCCAGGCCGCGCAGGGTGGTGTTGGCCGGGAAGTCGAGGGTGAGCGTGGCGCCGGCGAGCGGGGCAAGCATGGGCGTCGCGTTCAAGCGGGCGTTGTTGGCGGCGGATGGATCGTTGTCTGGTCCGGGCCTGGCAGGCGGCCCAAGGGTGATCCGGGTGGCGGGTAGCGTATCGAGATAAACGTCCGCGGTGGATACTGCCGGGGTGGAGGCCGGGCACGGGGTGCTTCGTGCCAGCAAACAGAACAAACCGGCAGCAACGACGGGTGTGTATTTTATAAGGTATGACATATCGGAGCGGGGGGGGGGAGATCAGTTGGCTTCAAGTCGCAGTCCGCCGATGGTGGTGCCTTTGGCGGCAGTGCCGCCGTTGTATTGGCTGCGGACGCGAATGGTCAGGGACACGGGATCGGGCAGGGCGAGCGGGGAATCGAGTAGTTCGTCGAGAATGACAAGCGGGGCGTTGGGGCCGGTGGGTTTCCATTGTCCGGCGCTTTTGGCCGAACCTCCGAACTGGCGGACAACGAGGCGCCGGGTGGCGTTGTCGAAGGTGAGTTCAAGCGAGACGTTGTTTGTGGCGACCGGAGGCGTCTTGAATGCGAACAGCTTGCCGCCCGCCAGCACGCCGCTGCCGTCGCCCCAGGTGGTCAGGCGCACGGTGAGCGCGTCGCCGAGTCCGATGTCCAGCCCTCCGGTGGCATGGTTGTAGTTGACGGCATGTAGTGCGTCACGAATGACGAGCGCCAGTTTTTCGCGGCCGGCGAAGGCAAATGCCGTTTTGCTCGTGAGGACAGGATTGGCGTCCGGATCGGCGGCGGTGATGACGAGTTTGCCTTCGTCGAGCCGGACCTGGCCTTTTCCCGAAATCGTCCAGGCATCCAGGCCGGGGGCGGACGCGGAGCCAAAGGCGTCAAACAAAACTTCGGCGGGGGAGTGGGCGACCGCGAAAAAAGCGGTGGCAAACAGGAAAGCGGCGAGGCGTTTGCAGGCGGGGTTGCCGGCGGACAGGTAACGGAGCCGGGTTGGCCATCCGGCGTTTCTGTTTGGGGCGCGAAGGACTTCACGTGAAGTCCTTACAGGAAACACCGCTGTGCGGTGTTTCCTGTAAGCAAAAGCATG
>JAISAX010000615.1 GCA_031266495.1 Opitutaceae bacterium | reverse complement strand
GCCGGCATGATCTACCGGCGCGGCCTCGTCGCCGCCAGCCGCAACCCCGTCACCCTTTGGACGGACGCCCCGTTCCATGCCGGCGGATACAACGACCTGATGCGCGGCAAATACGACTACAAACCCGGCTGGCAGGACATCCATGCCATCCGCCGCGCCTATGGCCCCGTTCCGGATGCGCAGACGGCAGCGCCCTGGATGTCCGCTCCCGCGACCTCTCCGCTCGTTTCCGACACGGGCGAGATCGTCAAGGACGTAACCCGCAGGCAACTGACCGTCGCCGCTCCGCAAACCGAAAGTTTCAGCGGCTTCCTCGACGGCAAGGCGCCCGCCGGCCTGAAACACCTCTCCATCGCCGCCACCGCCGAGGGCAGCTTCGCCACGGTTATCGTCGTTGCCGACGACGAGGGAAAACCCGTATCCGAAGCCACACGACTGATCATCAGCCGCACCGCCATCGCCGCCGACGGCAAGGAAACCGGCAACGCGCCCGCCCTCCGCCTTGCCGGCATCGCCACGCCTGCCGGCGGAGCGAAATGGACGTTCACGATCACCCGTCCCCGTCCGGAGGCAGGCAAGACCCTGCCCGCAATTTTCGATGCGGCAGGCACTCTCGTCTTGCCCGATCCGGACTGGCACGAAGCCGAACTCGTCCTGCGTTAACCGCACGACGGTTTTCTTCGCCACAACTCCTTGTTCTCGCCCGCAGGGAAACTTCCCGCACCATTGATGGCTATTCTCCTCTATGTGCACATGCGTTTTGCCTGAACGAATCCTCCCTCGACCATCAGAATTCTCGGTACTTTCGGAATACCGCGCTCGTTGGCATTCATCAGCGAGATCAGCAAATCCACCCCGGCCGCACCGACCTGGGTCGAGTTCTGGTCAATGCCGGAGACCCACGGCCGGTCCGGAACGGAAACCGAGTCCAGGTTAACCAGAGCCACCGCCACCTCCGGAGCGTTGCTTCGGGCATTCCTCGGTATCCATCCCAGCACTTCCGGTCCCGTGGTCAGAATGACGTCCGGCCGATGCGTTGCCCGCCATCGATCAAACCTTTCGCGAGTCCAGTCTGCATCCAGCAGCATCGGAACCGGCTCAAGATCCGAAAGCAGACTGCATGCGGACAGATAACCGCCGCGCCAGTTATGCCGCACCCGGAAATCCTGATCTTCCTCCATGGCAAAGCCGATGCGCCGATGGCCCTGCTTGCGAAGCTGTTCGACCAGCAGTTGCATGGACTGAAACTGGTGACTGCAAGCACGTGACAAGGCTGGCGACGGCAGTGAATAGCCCAATTCCACCACGGAAAACCACTCCCACCGGAAATCCTGAAACAACATCGAGGAAACAGGCAGGGGAGCGACGATCACCCCGTTGATACCCCGATTGCGGACCACATCGGCCAGACGCCTTTCGCTCATCCCCGGCTCGTTAAGCCAGAACTCTTCGAGCTTGTATCCGCAAGCGTCCGCGCGTCGCGCGGCGCCCTCCCGATAGGCAACCTGCGTGGGAAATTTTTTCCATCCCGAGCGCGTGGCATGCGCCGTCAGCCAGGCGATCGTCGCGGGACGATGCACGCGCCGCCGCGTACGGATTTGCGCCATGACGCGTCCCACTTCGGGATCGGGCTGATAACCGAGACGGGCCGCGACCGCCCTCACCCGTTCTCCGGTGGCCGCGGCGAGAGCGGGATGATTGCGCAGCGCCAGAGATACCGTCATCCGCGAGACCCCCGCTGCCTCCGCCACCTCCTTCAACGCAATCCGCGGCCCTCCCCCCTTTCCGCCGTCTCCGGCATTCCCGATCGACTGTTTCCCGTTGCTCATGACGCAAGACAACCGAGCCTGTCTCCACGTTTTTTACAATAAAACTCCGCCGGCATTGTCCCCCTCATTTTTCCCGGACAGCGTCCTGTTTAACGAACCGCGACCGCTGCGTCGCATCACACCCGCCTACAAGCAACACCCGCAAAATCACATGAAAACACGCCTTCGCAACATCCGTCGCCCGTCGCTCCGTCGCCCGCTCGTACTTTTTATCCTTGTCGCCGCATCCCTTATGCCCGCCGCGGCCCGCGCCACCCTCACGGCCAGCATCCGCGCCAGCGCCCCGACCGAGGCGGAATCCTCCGTGTATGTCGTCACTCCCACCAGCACCGGTTCCGGGGGCGCCGCCTCCCGCTCGCTCAGCGGCGAACGCCGCATCGGCCAGACCTTCACCGCCACCGAAAACCTCCAGCTCGAAGAATTCGTCACCCGCCTCTGGTGGGCCAACGACGCGGCCAAAAACGCCGAATTCAGATTCGAGCTCTTCGAGTTTTCCGGCCTTGCCCCCACCGGCACCGCTCTTTTCTCCGAAACCGCAACGCTCCCGGATTCCGCCACTCTCGCCACCAAAGGCACCTGGCTCTCTCTCACCGGCATCAACGCCAGCCTCACCGCCGGGAAAACCTACGGATTTGTTTTCAGCTGCATCTCCTCCGGCGCCCAGATCCAGTTCGTCGGCAGCACCAGCACCACCTTCTATACCGGCGGAGCATTTATCGCCGCAGATGATGCCTCTTCTGCTTTCAGCACGGCGGGCGATGCCAAGGACATCACCTTCGCCCTCATTGGCACCAGCCAGATTCCCGAACCCTCCACATGGGCGCTCATCGTCGGCCTGTCCTGCCTCCCGCTTGCCATCATCCGGCGTATCCGCAGTCATCGCGTTTCCTGAATTGTCCTCCGTTCCCCCTGCACCATGAAATCTCCCCCTCTCTCCAGCCGCACCGGTTCTTCCCGCCGGGTAGCCTTCACGCTGATCGAACTTCTCACCGTCATCACGATCATCGGCATCCTTGCGGCGATCATCATACCCGTGACCGGCAAGGTCAGGGAGAGCGCCCGCGCCGCCACCTGTGCCGCCAACCTGCGGCAGATCGGCTTTGCCACCGGCCTCTATGCGGAGGACAACAAAGGCTGGCTCCCCGGCCACACCCCGCTTCCCGGATCAAGCGATGCCGGTCTCTACGGCGGGCAACGCGCCTACTACAACAACAAGCCCGGACAGGGAAACCTGACCCATTTTGTCGCCAGCTACCTCGGCTACCCCGCATGGGATGCCCTTCCCTCCGGAGAAAATCGCATCCTCCCTCCCTTTCTCTGCCCCTCATGGCGGGCCATCCGCGGATCGGATGGCGGCAAGGTTTTCACCCTCACCACCGACCTCTACGGCGACCAGACCTGGAAAAAACCTTTCGGAGAATTTGGCAACACCAGCCCCAAAAATGCCGCCATGCGGCTCACCGACATCGACACTCCCTCGGTCCGCAAGATGATGTGGGATGCCTCGAAAACAAACGACACCGATTACATCCCGCAACCCGCTCACGGCAACAAGCGCAACGTCCTCTACTTCGACTGGCACGTGAAAAGCGAAAAACAATAAATACACACCGGAACCGCCGGAACGCCCGATACGCCATCCCCCCCATGTTTTCTCCCGGACGCATCGTCCCGATCCTCTTTCCGGTAACGCTTGCCGCGCTCCTCGCCACGCTTCCCGCTCCCGCCGCTCCCCTGACCCTCACCGCCGGCTCCGAATGGGCGCCTTGGGAGCATTCACCCGAAATCGAACCGGATGGCGTTTTCGATCTCTCCCGTTACGTGACGCCCGATGCTCCCGCCGGATGCCATGGCCCGCTCATCGTCACCCCGGACGGCCACTTTGCCTTTGCCGAAGCCCCCGCCCGGCGCGTCCGCCTCCGCGGCGTCAACCTCTGCTTCGGCGCCCTCTACCTGGAAAAGGAAGAGGCCGATCGACTCGCGGAGCGCCTCGCACGTTCCGGCTACAATACCGTAAGGTTTCATCACTACGATGGCCTGCTTGTCCGGCGCGGAGGCAAATCCTGGGAACTCGATCTACAAAAACTCGACCAGCTCGATTACCTCTTCGCCGCGATGAAAAAACGCGGCCTTGCCATCAACATCGATCTTTTCTCCACGCGCGGATTTCATCCCGACGAGATCGCCGGATTCGGCATCGACGCTTCCAAAAAAGGCCGCCGGATGAAATTCATTTTCAAGGGCCTCGTTCACATCTCCGAACCCGCCTTCCAGTCCTGGGCCCGGTTCGCCCGAAACCTGTTATCCCACAAAAATCCCTACACCGGCCTGACCTGGGCCGAAGACCCCGCCCTGGTCGGCATCTGCCCCGTCAACGAAGATTCTCCCTACGCCCGCGTCGCCCGCGAACCCGATCTGCGCCCCCGTTACGAAAAAGCCTTCGCCGACTGGCGATCGCGTCCTGAAAATCGCGACGCCATCCCCCCCTGCGAAACCGGGCCACAACGCGAAGCCGCCTTCAACCGGTTCATTTTCGAAGAAAGCATCCGCTCCGACGCCCGCATGACCGCCTTCCTGCGCTCGCTCGGCACCCGCGCCCTCATCACCGGGTCCAACCACCGCGTCGCCCAGGGACTCACGTATGTCCGGGAACACTACGATTTCGTTGACAATCACCAGTATTGGGATCACCCGAAATTTCCCAAAACCTCGTGGCAGCTCCCCTTTGCCTATCATCAGGGCAGCGCCATCACCGGTTTCGCCAATTCCGCCACTCCGCCTTCGGAAGCCTCCGCCGGAGCCGGCTGGGTTCCCCTTGGCATCGCACCCTCCCGGATCGCGGGAAAACCCTTTGTCATAACCGAGTTCAACTACGTCCGTCCCAATCGCTATCGCGCCGAAGGCGGGGTTCTCATGCCCGCATTCGCGGGGCTGCAGGACTGGGATGCGCTCTACAATTTCGAATACGCGATGACACGGCGCGATGCCATGAACGGAGGAGTCGAAAACCCGTTTTCCCTCGTCTGTGATCCGGTGGGTCTCATCGCGGACCGCCTTTCGACCCTCCTGTTCCTCCGCGGGGATATTGCCCCCGCCCGCAATCTCGTTGTCTATGCGGTGCAGCCCGACGAAGCCTTCGCCGACCGCAACCAGTCGTTCCCCGCTGCCTTCCGCCATCTTGGCCTGATCACCCGCATCGCATCGCGCACCGGTTCCCCTTCCGCTGTTCTCGCCGCCACCCGTGCGGATGCCATCGTCACCGGCGACATGCGGGGGGGCCGGCCCCCGGGGGGGGGGGGGGGG
>JAISAX010000600.1 GCA_031266495.1 Opitutaceae bacterium | reverse complement strand
CGCAGCCCGCAGCCCGCAGCCCGCAGCCCGCAGCCCGCAGCCCGCAGCCCGCAGCCCGCAGCCCGCAGCCCGCAGCCCGCAGCCCGCAGCCCGCAGCCCGCAGCCCGCAGCCCGCAGCTTAATGGCGTAAGGGCTTCGTTTGCAACGCCCGTCCGGAGTGGCACGGCCATCCTGGCCGTGGACGGATCGGCAGCAAAACGCCGTCTCCATGCCTCTCCGGAAACCCATATTATGCAGTCGGGGAGGCAACGCTCACGGGCGTTTGGCGGAAAAAGCCCGTGCCACTCCAGATGCGGGCGGGGACGCCCGCGCCACGCGGAGAAAAGCCCTTTGGCCGTGAAAACACGGTCGTTACAACGAGCAATAAACCAACAACCAAACATGCATAAGCATAAGCAAAAGCAAAAGAGTACAGGAGTAGCGGCGCTGCTGACGGCGCTGGCAATGACAGGGGTGACGGCCTTTGGCATAACAATCGACACCGTGACGATAGGCGGAGCCGGAAACGATCCGGATGACCGCAAGATGTTATGGGACGGAGGTACGAGCGGTTACGGGTCGGTGCCCTACACCTACGAGATAGGAAAGACAGAAGTAACGTGCGGGCAGTATGCGGAGTTTCTGAACGCGGTGGCGAAGACCTCCGACACCTACAGGCTCTACAGCGAGCTTATGGACAAGAGCAAGGACCCGAACGGGTGCGGAATCACCAGGAGCGGGACGGACGGGGACTGGAGCTACGAGGCGACAGACCCGTTGAAGCCGGTGAACTACGTGAGTGTGTACGATGCGATGAGGTTCACGAACTGGCTGACGAACGGAGCGACGACGGACGTGTCGTCCACCGAGACGGGAGTGTACACGCTGAGCGGAGACACCGCGATCCCGAGTAACCCGACGGTTGGGCGCAACCTTCTGGAGAACGGCACGGTGCTGACAGGTACGGGCGATCTGGCGAACACCACCGGGACGGTATGGGCGCTGGCGAGCGAGAACGAGTGGTACAAGGCCGCGTATTACAACGTGAGCAGCAGCCAGTATTCGCTGTATGCGAACGGCCAAGACAGCATCACCGGAGCGGAAGCGAACTACGAGGACACCGTGAACAACTACACGGATTACGAACTGAAGGATGCAAGTAGTTACGCAGATGAACAGAACGGGACCAAGGATATGATGGGCAATGTACAGGAGTGGAACGACTCGCTGCTCACCACGTGGGGTGGTCAAGATTTGAAATTTTTTTATGTCCGTGGGGCGCGTGGCGGTACGTTCTACTACAGTGACGCCTACCTCGCGTCCTCGGGGCGCTACAACTACGGCGGCAGCGAGGACGGCTACGACCTCGGTTTTCGTGTAGTGTCGCTGTCCATCCTTGCGGCCGTGCCTGAGCCGGAGGTGTATGCTGCCACGATAGGACTGATGATGTTGATAATCGGTTTGTGGATACGCAGGGGCCGCAGCACCCTTTAGGGAGGTTCTGAAAATTCATTTTTGAACAGAAGGAAACGAAGAGAACGAAGGAAAAACAAAGAAGACCACGAATGATACGTGAGTTATTCCAATCAAGTTAAACAGAAACAAATGAAGAATGAAGAAAGCAGACTGTATCCCTGGTTGTTCTTCGTTCTCTTTGTTACCTTCTGTTCAATTTTTAGAAGTTCCCTGTTAACTGAAGGGAGAATCTGAAAATTCTTTTTTACCGCGAAGGATGCGAAGGACGCGAAGATGAGATTATTATTATCCTGTTTTTCAATTTAGGAACCGTAAGGAAATAAACAGAGCGAAGATGCGCGGGGATTGAAGAGCGAGCCAAGGAGCTGGCGAGGGAGTTTACCGGATTGGGAATAAATGAGCGAGTCAGCGACGCTGGATCGCTCTTCAAGACCAGGCATATTCGTACTGGTTATTTCCTTACGGGAGGTTCTGGAAATTGACTTCATTCAATCAAGTTAACCACTAATGCACACTAAGGAACTGTAAGGGAATAACCTGTTCAATCTGGACAAAGTGACCAGACAGAAGGAGGGGACCGCTAAAGAACGCTAAAGAACGCTAAAATAATACAATAAGGGGGGTTTGTTTTTTGCGTTCTTATGCGTTATTTTGCGGTCCCCCCGGTCTGGAATCAGTGTCCTGTGTAACAATTGAACAGGTTATTTCCTTACAGTTCCTAATGGACACTAATAACAATTCAAGACTCCTTCAATATCATCTGATTGTATCTCAGCCAGGTTTATTCATCAGTGTCCATTAGTGTCCATTAGTGGTTAAAAATGTATTTTTAGAACCTCCCTTACCTATAACCAATGAATTGACCGGATTTTCCCGGTTTCATTTTTTCCGTTCTTCGCATCCTTCGCATCCTTCGCGGTTAATTTTTAGTACCTCCCTGAAGGTACGCAGGCGGAACCTGGAGCGGCGGCATTCCTGCCGCTGCTCCGGCTCCCGCCTGCGTAACATCAGTTACGTTCCTGAACTGATGTTACGCGATGCCTCCCGCCCCTCACGTAGGGGCTTCGCTTGCGAAGCCCGCGAGGACCCTTCGCAACGGGAGATACGCCAATACTCTCCGCCTGGCGCGGTCGCGGGCGCGGGCGCGGGCGTCGCAAGCGACGCCCCTACGGTCGATCCGCGTAACGCCAGATGTATAACTGATGTTACGTTACTTTTGTAGAGGCGCACCCATATCCCGGTACAAAACACTCACGTGCGCCCGCCGGGATGATTCTTGCGTCCTTTCGCGGGCATCGACTTTGCGCCGACCCTGCGGCAAATGTTGCCACGCACCCGCGCCGGATTAGTCCTGTCGGTCGATGTCCACCTGGATCAAACGCAAAGCCACCGCCTTCGAACAGTTCACGATCGACGTGATCTTCGGACGGCGCTCGGGCATCGGGGCCGCTTTCTACGCCGCGTTTCTCCAGACCCTCTCGTACCTGTTCAGCGGCATCGTCCAGATGCGTTACCGGCTCTACCGCGTGCGCATCCTGCATGACCAGCCGCTCGGCTGCCTCGTCGTCGTCGTGGGCAATCTCACCGTCGGCGGCACCGGCAAGACGCCCGTCGTGGAAAAGTTCGCACGCGCCCTGCGCGACCGCGGACGCCGCGTCGCCATCCTCTCGCGCGGCTACAAAAGCAAGGCCCCGCCACTCTGGAAAAAAGCCTGGCACTGGATCACCCACACCTCGGAACCCCCGCCCCGCATCGTCAGCGACGGACAACAGATGCTCCTCGACAGCCTGCAAGCCGGCGACGAACCCTACATGCTCGCCCGCAACCTCCCCGGCGTCGTCGTCCTCGTGGACAAAAACCGCGTCAAGGCCGGCGCCTGGGCCATCAAAAAGTTCGGTTGCGACACCCTCATTCTCGACGACGGCTTCCAGTACCTGCCGCTCAAAGGCCGGCTCAACCTCCTCCTCGTCGACAAGACCAACCCCTTCGGCAACGGCCACCTCCTGCCCCGCGGCATCCTGCGCGAACCCGTAAAACACCTGAAACGCGCCAGCTACATCTTCCTCACCAAATCCAACGGCCAGCGCGACCCGGAACTCGAGGACCTCATCAACACGCACAACCCCGACGCCGAAATCATCGAGTGCGCCCACCGCCCGCAATACCTGCAACGCCTCGGCAGCGACGAACGCCACCCGCTCTCGTGGCTGCGCGACCGCCGCGTCGGGGCGTTCAGCGGCATCGCCGTGCCCGAAAGTTTCGAGAAATTTCTCCGCGACCTCGGTGCGAAGATCGAGTTCACGCGCCGCTTTCTTGATCACTACCGGTTCGGTCCGGAGGATTTTGTGTCCCTCTTTATCAAGGCCCTCGAACAAAAAGTCGGCTGCATCATCACCACGGAAAAGGACGCCGTGCGCATTCCCGAGGACCTGCCCTGCGCCGTGCCGATCTACTACCTGCGCCTGGAAATCGACATCATCCGCGGCGCGCAGGACTTCGACGAGGCGGTAAGCCGCATCTGTTTCCCCGAGAGCCGCGCCCTCCCGCCCCTCCCGGTCATGTCGAACCGCAACGCGGACCTCCCGCCTGGATCGTAAGCCGCCCCGACGATGCCATGATACCGGCTTTGATTACACACACGGATGTTACGCAGGCGGGAGTCGCAGCGGCAGGAATGCCGCCGCTCCGGCTTCGCGTAACTTCAGCACTTAATTCTTAATTTCCTCCCACCCCCCCCCCCCCCGTTTCCCGATGTCACTGAAACTCGAATACCGCCGTTACCGTCTTCCCTTTCGGGTGCCGCTGCGCACCGCGCACGGCCTGTGGAGCGAACGCGAAGGCATCCTTGTCCGGCTGACCGACATGAGCGAACCGCCCGCCAGCCCTACGGATGATCCCGGCAACCGGCCCCGTACCGGTTTCGGCGAAATCGCGCCGATCCCCTGGTTCGGCACGGAAACCGTGGACGAAGCCGAAGCCCTGCTGCGCGAACTCGGCGACCGGGTGAACGACAAAACGCTCGACACCCTTCCTGCCCGCTACGCCTGCACGCGCTTCGCCCTCCGCTCCGCCCGCCGCCCGGCCCGCCTTTCAGCCCTTCAGCCCTTCAGCCCTTCAGTCCTTCCCATTGCCGCCCTGCTCCCGGCGGGACGCGCCGCGTTGATGTACATCGCGCCGAAAGCGGAACTCGGTTACCGCACCTTCAAGTGGAAAGTCGGCGCCGATGATGCCGCCGACGAACTCGCCCTTCTCGACGACGTGATCGCCGCGCTCCCCGACGGCGCCCGCCTGCGGCTCGATGCCAACGGCGCGTGGGATCGCCGCACCGCCGAACGCTGGCTCGAACGCGCCGCCGACCGTCCCGTCGAATTCATCGAGCAACCGGTCTCCCCGACTGCGCGCGGGGCCGATGATCTCCTCCTCGGCCTTGCCGGCGATTACCCCACGCCGCTCGCGCTCGACGAATCCCTCGTCGGCGCGCGCGACGTCGCCCGCTGGCTCTCGCTCGGCTGGCCCGGCATCTGGGTGATCAAACCCGCACTGCTCGGCGACCCCGCCGGGGTGCTCGCGCAACTCGCGGCCGCCGGAGTCGCCCGCGACAACGTCGTTTTTTCGTCCGCGCTGGAAACCGCCGTCGCCGCGCGCACCGTGCTGGCGCTCGCCTTCGCCTGGTCCGGGGCCGGCGGTCATGACGCGGCCACTACCGCCGGACGGCGCGCCCTCGGCTTTGGTGTCTGGCCGCTGTTCGCCGACGCTCACCGCGCTTGCGACGGCCTCGGCGAAATCCCTTTTGTGCGACCCCGCGATCCGGAGCGCCTCGACGCGCAAGCCGCGTGGGACCATCTGCAACGGCTCGCGTGAGCCACCCTGCCGGACGCGGTGACCTTGCCCGTCCGCGACTTTTGCCCTGATGTTATGCGGGCTGAAGGTAGGGGCTTCGCTTGCGAAGCCCGTCCGGAGTGAGCTGCGTAACTTCAGGAGCGCATCCCCATTTTACCTGCGCCAAACATATTTGAGTTCGACAGCGCGGCGGGGAACCTGCTTCTGGTGTGACAACATCGGCATGGAGCCATGTCGGCGCTTTTTCTCAACGTTTGTCGCCTCAGCCTTTCTCCATCCGTCAACTTCTCCACCGGTCATGCGCTTCATCCATTGCAGCTTGTTGATTTTCTCGCTTCTGGCCGTGACTGCCGCCCGGGCGGTGATTGTTTATGGCCCCGGGGGCAACAGCACCACCTACACCACGTTGCCGACAATAGAGGGCGGATGGATTTGGAATTATGTGGGATCCGCTGGAGGCGCGAGCGCGGTTTATCTGGGCGATTACAACGGAAGTTACTGGGTCATCACCGCCGCGCATGTCGGCGCGAATGGTTTCACCCTGGGCGGCACGGCCTATCAGGCGATCAGCGGGTCGGGCATCCGAATAACCAATACGGATGGTTTGCTGACCGATTTGTTGCTTTACCAAATCAGTTCGAACCCCGGTCTGGCCAACCTGACCCTCTCCCCGGTTTCGCCGGCGACAGGATCGCTGGTCATCATGATCGGCAATGGACGCAATCGATCAGACAGCCTTGATACGTGGTGGGTGGATATTGATACGGATCCCTACACGTGGAGTTCCTCCTGGTTTCCCGAGGAGGATGGATCCGTGCAAGCCTACGCGTATGCCAATGGGAATACGAAGCGCTGGGGCATCAACATGGTGGAGTCGTTTGAGGTCATTTGGGAAACGACATCGACTTTCGTAACGAAGTTTGATGCTTCCTCCGGCGAGGCGCAGGGATCGACAGGCGATTCGGGTGGCGGGGTGTTTTTCCTGAATCAGGTAACGGGTGAATGGGAGCTGGCCGGCATTATAAGTGCCATCGGTTATTTGGCGGGGGACAAGGTGACTGCCGGGGTTGATCTCACCTACTCGATCGATCTCGCAACGTATTACGATTCAATCATGGCTGCGATCTGGAGTGCTTCACCCAGCCCGATTCCCGAGCGGGCGACGGGCGCGCTCTGGCTGGGAATCCTTCTCGGTGCGGGTGCGATATGGAGGCGTCGGTCAGCAAGGCAATCCCCCAGTCGTTGACGGTGAGCCGCAGAGTGGGGGCGGCGGGTGGGATGTACGGGTGATGTTACGCGGATCGACCGTAGGGGCGTCGCTTGCGACGCCCGCGCCAGGCGGGGAGAATTGGCGTATCTCCCGTTGCGACAGGTCCTCGCGGGCTTCGCAAGCGAAGCC
>JAISAX010000210.1 GCA_031266495.1 Opitutaceae bacterium | reverse complement strand
GCTTGCGAAGCCCGCGCCAGCCGGACGGTTTGAACGGGCGTATCTTCCTTTGCGACAGGTCCTCGCGGGCTTCGCAAGCGAAGCCCCTACCTCGGATTGCATAATTTCAGGAGCATCGTTAAATTCGTTCGGTAAAAACGATTTCCGTTTGTTTCGCCGAAAGTTTCGGATCCCTGGTTTAGCTGGCACCTGAAAATCCATTGACAACATATGCGTTAAAATTTTTCACTTTCAGCGAAACTTAACGAAACAACTTCAACCAAGTGAATTCCTCTGAAAATTCCATCACTCCCCTGCCATGAAAACTAACGCCCGATTCGCATCCTCTTCTTCCGTTGCCACCGTCCGGTGTGCTCTGGTCGCATTGATTCCTCTCCTCGCCGGTGTCGGCTCCGCGTTTGCACAAAAACTCGAAACCATCGCCCTGTACGACTTCTCCGATCCCGCCAATCTGTTCAAGGACACCAGCGGGAAAAACAACAACCTGAGCAACCCCGCCTCCGGTGTGACCCGGTCAACAGAACACAGCAGCGCGGCCTCCACCGACTATAGCGCCTGCTTCGATGGCACTCTGCCTACTGCTGCAAACAGACAGATCAATTTTTCGCCCTACACTGCGCTCACGTTCGACTGGCACATGAAGGCCGACCCGGCGGATTTCCTCGGAGACATAACCACCCGCATGCTGATCCAGACGGCCTGGCAGGAAGATGTATCGGGGGCGGTTTCAGTCTATATCCAGAATGCTTCAGAAAGTATTATTCTTCGTGTCGTTCACCGGATGTCCTCCGGATGGGCCTGGGCAAGCTTCCTTCTGCCCGATTTGTCATCATGGAACAACTACACACTGACCATCGATAATTCGAAGACGGGAAACGACCATATTTCCCTCCTGATTAATGGCGATTCCCGGACAGCCGTCCCGGGGTCAACTTCCTACACGGCGACCGTGGCCGGATCGTTTGTCTCTGCCAGCCAATATACATTCCTGGGCAACAATAACGCCAAAAACAGACCTTTTAAAGGCTACCTCCAGAATTTCGAGATCTACAGTGGCACGCCCACGCCTGCGCCCGTCCCCGAACCTGCCATGACCGCTGTCCTGGCCGGACTTGCGACCGGCCTCCTCGTCCTCTTCATTCACCGCCGACGTTAACCCCCGACACCCTTTCCGTGGAACCTGTCCTCTATAACAAGGCCAGGTTCCTCCAATGTTACGCATATATTATTATATCTGTTTTTCCGTTATCCAGTCATGATCCCGTCAACCACTCCCGGGCGGCATTCTTATCGTATTATTCTGGCCGCGCCAATCCTGTGCGGTCTCCTCCTGCCCACGCTTGCCAACGCCCAATCGGCCAGGCTCGCCGAATACGATCCTCCCCGTCGCTGGGTTGCCTGGCAGGATCCGGATATTGCCTCCATCAAAACATCCGAACCCGGACAGAACCCGACTGATCCCGAAAAAACAACAGCCGGTCTCCTCGACGGAAAACCTGCCACCTGCACACTTTTTAAAAACCTCAAAGGCAGCACGACTGCACTGACGTTCAAAAACCCGCGCCAAATACACCAACTGGCCTTTGTGCAAGGCGGTTGGGGCGACTGGGCGCTCCCGGGAAAACTCAAACTTCGCCTCGACGATAAAGACACCCTTGAAGTCACACTCCAGAACGCGCCGGGCAAGATCCAGTCCATCCCGCTCAACCGCACTCTCACGCGGCTCGAAGTTCAAGTCATCGGCATCTATAACGACGCCAGGCGCATCCACCCCTGGGGAGGCTTTGCCGGCATCGGCGAAGCCCTCTTTGGAGTCAGCACCTGGAACCTCCTTGAAAATCCCCTGCAAGACCATCAGCGCGACCTCCGGCTCACCATTGAAACGCCTGTCGCCACCACCGCCAACGCATGGTTCACGCTCGCGCAAATGCGTTTCGACCTCCCCTCCCCCCTCTCGCTCCAGGCAGGCAAGCACACCTGCACCATCTCGCTCGACGCGCTCAAGCCCGCCGAAAACTACGGTTACGACATTCGCCCCCGCCACCTCGAAACCTTTGTTCTCGGCGGCCAGAGCGGCCATATTCCGGTGCGCCTTGAAAGCCTCGAACCGGTCCAGCCGCCCGCCGGCAACGATCAATGGGAAGCGCTCCCCCGCTTCGCATTTCCCACCCGCCAGATCGACGGCAAGGCATGGACCGAAGGCCACAGTTTCCGTGCCGCCGGGCGGTTCGCCAACTCCACCTACAACGGCCTCCTCAATGAAGCCATCAGTGGCAACTGGTTTCGCGTCCATACAGGCAATGGCGACAACCTGCATCGCCGCCAGGACTTTGACTTCAACATCGAAGGCTTCGAAACCGACGCCACCGACAGCACCGGCGAACTCTGGCGAGTCAAACGCAGCGCATGGAATCCCGAACGCGAAAAAGTCGATGCCAACTGGACGACCATGACCCTCGAACGCCGCGGCCCAAACGGCGCCACCGCCCGCATTCTCACCGGCCTCCTCGCACCCGGCTTCCTCATCGACACCCCCGAAACCCTCTCCCTCAGCTCCCGTGGCGGCGGCAACCTCCCCGTCCGCAGCGGCGCGCCTGACGAAGAGGAAGCCCGCTTCATGGCGCCCGAAACCTCCCCGTCCGGCAAACGCAAGATCGGCCCCTCCGCCCTCCTCACCAGCCAGGGCCTCCTCACCAACCCGCAGACGATCCGCAACCTGCGCGAACCCTGGCTTGTTGCCATCTGGGGCATCGCGGACGGCAAACCCACCTTCCGCGGCGACAAAGCCGTGGCCCTCCTCCTCACCGCCGACACCACCGCCCCCGTCGAATGGACCCCCTCCGGCTTGCGCCTGCCCCCGGCCCGCTGGGGCCTCTCCACCGCCTTCCACGGACTCCTCAACGACGGCTGGAAACCGGCCGACGTATCCGGACGCGCACGACAACTCGCCCGCATGTTGCGCGCCTACCCCGTTGACTGCCGCGAATACTACCTCGTCGAGGACAATGCCGTGCGCATCCGCAACGAATTCCGCTACCAACGCTGGGGTTCTCCCGCCTGGCAGGCGGCCGACTACGCGCCCATCCCGCCGATTTACAGTTGGGCGCGCGATTCCGTCGCCTGGCACGGCATCCCCGCCGGTTCCCCCGCCAGTAACGAGGCGGACATCAAGACCATCATCGGCCCATTCCGCTGGGTTTCAGGAAACACTCTCGATTACACACTCCCTCTCGCTCCCGCCCGACATGCCGCATGGCCGCGTCGTGAAGAATTTACCGGCACCTATCAAGCCATGGAGACGGAAATCCTTGCCAAAATGGCCCCTCCCGCCGCCCGCCCCACCAACCATCCCTGGCTCTCCGCCTACCATCACCAATGGACCCAAACGCTTCTCGGCGGCAGTTACTACAAACCCGAAGCCCTCCAGGCCACACTCGCCATGGCGCGCCCCAACCTTGAACGCATGTATGCGCCCTCATCCTGGATCTCCCGCAAGGAACTCTTCACCGGTGAACCCTATATCATGCGTGGATGGATCGACATATCCACCCGCCCCGTCATGTTTGGCGACCCCAATTCCAACGTCGGCCAGGCCGCGTATTCGCTTTATCTCTACGCCCTGTATTCCGGCGACTGGGACATGGTTCGCCGGTTCTGGCCGCGCATTATGGATACCCTGCGCATCTTTGAAGTCCTCAACGACTGGGCCATCCCCGGCACCACCTCGCGCGAAGCCGTCAAATACGGCTCCATTGACATGGACACCATCGCCTACGCCGGCGTCGCCGCCATGCACCGCATGGCCCAGGTCACCGGACGCACGGAAGACGCCAACCGCATCGCCTGCCTCCGTGCCAAAATCGCCGCAGCCACCGCCCTTCGTTTCAATTTCCCCCGTTATCTTGATCCGGAGAACACGCACCCCCGCCTCTACGGAGTCGGCTTTGCCGAAGACGGACCCGCCATTGAACACGCATCCCCAAAAAACGGCACCGGCCTCGATCATGTTGCCATGTGCCTGACATGGACAGGTGAAATGCCCGAAATGTATGACTTCTATATCAACACTCTCGGCCCCGGCTTCTTTACCGGATTCCAGCGCGATCTGATGGACAAATACTTCAGCGACTGGCGTCAAATGCCCTTCAACCAGGTTCGCAGCGCCGCGCATATTGCCAACAGGGCATGGCTGCCTGACTGGCCCGCGGCGGAACTCGAAAACGACCTTGAAACCTGGCTCGGGCACATCAAACGCGACGCCCCCCCCTCCGAGACTGCCGGTATGTTTGGCGCCTATACGGCGCACGCCACTTCAATTTATCTCGTCGGCTGGGAACCCTCGCGATTTGTCAGCGCCCTGTATGAACACGCTACCCGCCAACTCTCTCTTGAGTTGGAAAACAAGACCCCCTTCCTGCTCGAAATCCACGCCCCCGCCCCTCCGTCCACCATCCGGCTCGACGGCCAGGAACAACCACACTCCTGCGTCCAGTCTTCGGGAAACCACCACCGCATCGCGCTCCCCCGCGGAGGGAAAATCAATATAACCCTGAAAGCCAAAACACCATAGCCCCATGAATAAAACAGGCATATTACTCATCCTCGCCGCCATCACGCCAGGTTACGCTGCGGAGTGGAGCGTGGACTTTGAAAACAAATTCACCGCCACTACAGGACAGACACCCTCCAACACCTGGCAAGCCAAACTAACCGGAAATGGACGCAACGGACACGCCGCTCTTCTTGAGGGAAGCGGACGGCTCACATATAAAAACACCAACAACACGAAAAATCCCGACAACACGGCAACACCGGTTCCAATCATTCCCCTGGTGACAGGCAAAATTGAATTCGATTTCCAACCATACCAGGGGGCGAACCACTACAACGCCGCCTTTGATGCCGACTGCATCCTCATTTTTTCCAAGCAAAACAGTCCCCTTTTACGGGTAACGTTAAAACTCGCCGACACCAAAGACATCACACTTGTCGCGACCGATCATCCTCTCGCATTTGGCAACTGGAATCACATTACACTCGAATGGGATCTGACCAGAACCGCCGACCAGATCATCCTCTCTATCGACGATAAAATCGTCACGCGCGCGACCACAACCGCCACCCGGCTCAAAAACCCGGGCAGCCACTTTACCTGGGGCATGTTTCACTGGGGAGGAAACCCCTGGAACGGCATCTACGACAACCTGAAAATCCGGTGAATGGCGAATGACTAATGACTAATCGCGAATGATGAATAAAGAAAGCGAACCCGCGCAACTCAATTCACCGCCAACGCCTCCTCTCGTAACATTCATAATTCATCATTTGTAATTAGTAATTCGTAATTAGTAATTCGTAATTTTTCTTCCCCTCCCCCCCCCCCTTACACACACTGGAACCTTTGCCATGCACACGCACACCAACACATTTCCATTCCCAAGGCCGTTGCATCACTCTGATAAACACACCCGAGCCTCGGCGTTTACCCTTGTTGAATTACTGACTGTCATTGTTATTATTGGAATACTTGCGGCCATCCTGATACCGGTGACAGTCCGCGTGAGAAAATCGGCTCGCACCGCCAAATGTGTCGCCACCATTCGCCAATATAGCATCGCCACCCAACTCTATATCAACGAGAACAACGGCAAATTCCCGCAAACAGCATGGACTTCCAATGGCAATTACGGACACTATCATCTCATTCAATACTTCAATGCCCCTGTCAAAGGAGGCAACCGGATCACGATGTTCAGTTGTTCGGAGGATGGTTGGCTATATGGCCTCAATGCCTTTATATCTGAACGTCCCGCCTCCTCTATCACAAACCCGTCCCGTCAGATTCTCGCGACATGCTCCGGTTCGGGCTGGCTTGATACGAGTGCTATTGCAGGCTGGCAGAATTATCTCAAAAAGATACCGAAACCTCATTCGGGGAAAATCAGCGTCCTCACTATTAGCGGTTCTGTATCACTCCGAAAAGTCAGCACACTCCTCTACGCCGACGCCCGTCGCGACACCCCTGACTATGTCACCAGTGACGAAACGACCTATTTCCTCAACGGCGACCCCCAATACGACAAGTGACGCGGGGTATGGACCAAGGTGCGCCTGCCTGCCTCGTGATGGGCCAACCCGCCGACATTGTCGCTGCTCACAACGCAAAACCATGCTTCCGACGTGCAGTGCACCCCATGCGCACACATTCCCTCCGCGAGTGCCCGGTAAACCAGGGGAGTTTATTTACCGACGTAAGGAACCGTAAGAAAATAACCAGTACGAATATGCTTGGTTTTGAAGAGCGATCCAGCGTCGCTGACTCGGTCATTTATTCCCAATCCGGTAAACTCCCTCGCCAGCTCCTTGGCTCGCTCTTCAATCCCCGCGCATCTTCGCTCT
>JAISAX010000524.1 GCA_031266495.1 Opitutaceae bacterium | reverse complement strand
GAATGAACGCGAATGTTTTTCAAGAAGACCTGCTCTTGTTCAACAAAGTTATCTTCTCTCCGAATTCGCGTCTATTCGCGTCCATTCGCGGTTAAAACGACTTTTTCAAAGTGCCCTTAATTCTTAATTCCAGAATGATCGCCACACTCGCGCTCGCCATCCTCGCCACAGCCCCGGCTGTATTTGCCGCGGCCATCGGTGACGAACTGCTCAAAAACCCCGCGCTCGAAATCGCGTCCGGCAAGGACTGGCCTGCGGACTGGGGACGTCATGGCAACGCCACGACAGCCCGAGTCGTCGCTCTCCCCGGCCAATACCATGAAAACAAACCCGTGGCCGCCCTTGTATTTTCCGCGCAAAACACCGGCGCGTCGCAACACGTCGCCATCGACCCCGCGTGGCGGACGCTCGAAATGCGCTTCCGCATGAAAACCGAAACCGTCGTGCGCGGCAAAGCCGACTGGCAAAACGCCCGCATGGCACTGCGCTGGACGGACGAAAACCGGAAAACCGTCACCCCCTGGCCAAACAACACCGGACGCGACGGCACGTCGGACTGGCAAGACTACACGGTTCGCCTGACCGTGCCCGAACGCGCGCGCCACCTCGTCGTCGAACCCTCCCTGTTTGGCGCGAGCGGCGGCACCGTATGGTTCTCGCACCTCTCCCTGCGCCTCACCTCGCTCTGGCCCGCGGGCAAGGACGCCCCAAACCCGCTCGGCGACAACACGGACGCCTGGGCATTTGACGCAGCCTGGAAAACCCGCTCCACCCACCGCGAACGCGTCTCGCTCAACGGCTACTGGCAAATATATCCCGTATTCGACAAACCCCTCGAAGACGCTGCGACCGCGGACAAAATCCCCGGGGACGGCACCGGCTGGGGCATTGCCAAAGTGCCCGGCTACTGGATCGCGAGCGACAAACCGCAACGCACGGAACAACCCCTCCTCTTCACGCCGCAGATCGAAAAAAAAATCGCGGCGGCCAACCTCAAACGCGAAGACTTCCGGCAAGCATGGTATCGACGACGCCTGGACATACCGGCGACATGGATCGGACGGCGTATCACCCTCACCATGACGAATGTCAACGGCACGGCGGAAGCATACATTGACGGACAAAAAGCGGGCGCCCTCGGCTGGCCCGGCGGCGAACTCGACCTCACGAAACACTGTGCGGCGGGAAAATCGCACACACTCGCGCTCCTCGTTTCGGACAAACTGTCCATCGAAAACCCCTTCGCCCCGCCCGCCTGGCTCAAAAAACTCGCCAAAGGCGAAACCCCGGAAATGAAACACCGCGGCCTGTGCGGCGACGCCTTTCTTGACGCCACCCCCGGCCCCGGCCAAACCCCCGCCCGGCTCGGCCCCCCCCTCGTGCGAACCTCCGTGCGCGACGGCAAAATCGGCTTTCAAATACCATTCGTCACGACGACGGAAAACAACGCCGGGGACGCCGCGCTCGCCGACCTCCTTCTCCGTGCTGAAATCTCCGATACGAACGGACGCGCGGTAAAAACCATCGCCACCGCCGCCGGCGCCCTGCTCGCGGCCAAACCCTTCGCCGACGCCGCGCACGCGAACGAACGCATCGCCCACATCGACGGCGAATGGAAACCCGGCGCGAAAGACGGCCCCGCGCTCTGGGACACGGAAACCCCCAACCTCTACACGGCAAAAATCGCCCTCGTGCGCCGCGACGCAAAAAACGCGAAAGAACAAATCCTCGACGAAACCCTGCCCATACGCTTCGGCTTCCGCGAACTCCGCATTGAAGGCCGCCACCTCCTGCTCAACGAAACCCGCATCACGCTACGCTCCTTCCTCGCCCGCAACATCTCCAGGCCGGCCTCCGCCTACATGGCGAGCGCGCCGGTGTGCCGCGACACCATTGCCGGCATCAAAAACCTTGGCGGCAACTTCGCCATGACCGACGACTACTACTCCGCCCCCGGCGACACCGGCTATGCGGACAACCTCTACAACGCGGCGGACGAAGCCGGCATCCTCACATCGCTCGTCATCCCGCACGGCTCGCAATACGAATACGAACTCGACAAACCCGACGTCCGCGCCCGCTGGGCGCGAGCCACCCGCCACCTCATCGAACGCCACGGCAACCACCCCGCCATCATCCTCTACGCCGCCAACGCCAACTCCATGGTTTACCAGGACGACCTCAACCCCCTCAAAATCGACGGCAAATTCACGCCCGTTGACGACCTCGTGACCTACATGGACAAGACGGAAAAAAAAGGACTGGCGGAAAAACGCTGGCAAGCGTTCAACGTCCAAAAACCCCTCGCCGCGCAATTCGACCCCACGCGCGAAATCTACCACCACTCCGCCGGCAACGCCGGCGCCATCCTCACGCACAACGACTACCTCAACTGGGCGCCCCCGCAAGAACGCGCCGAATGGCACGCGCACTGGGCCGCGGAAGGCGTCAAACCCGTATTCATTGTCGAATACGGCATCCCCTTCATCGCCTCCTTCATGAATTACCGCGGCCCGAGTTTCATCTTCGATCCGCGCGCGGCCAACCACCCCAAATGGTGGTACGGCAACCAATACGCAGCCTCCTTTCTCAACCAGCGCCCCTACACCTCCCCCGCGCCCCGCGCCGTCGAAACCCTGCGCGAAGCGCTGCAAAAAATGGACGCCGGCAATTTCAGAGGCTGGTGGAACCTCGCCAGAACCGAGGCCAACTACCACGACGTGGTCGCCCTCTTCGCGAAACACTACCTGCCCGCCTTCCGCGCCTGGGGCGTCTCTTGGCAACCATGGGACGTTGACGAAGTTTTCCGCTTCAACACCAACACCAACACCAACACCAGCGCGCGACGCCAATTCCGCGACGGCGACCTCGAAACCGGAACCCCGCCAAAAATCACCCTCGCCGAACTCACCGCGCCCGGCATCCGTCACGACTTTCATGGCACGCACTCGCGAGCCTTCCACGACCCCGCCGCGAACATCGGCGCCATCTGGCAGGACACCGCCGCCAGCCGCGAAATCCGCCGCTGGAACCAACCCCGCATCGCCTTCATCGCCGGCCCCGCCGACGCAAACGACCCCGCCGCCTTCACCGACCGCGCCCGCAACCACCAACCCGGCGCCGTACTCGAAAAACAACTCATCCTCATCAACGAAACCAACCGCGCCACCTCCTGCCGCTACGAATGGAAACTCGACGGCACGGACGAAGGCGGGGGAGGGGAGGCGCACATCCCGCCCGGACAACAATTGCGTATCCCCATTTCCATGACACTTCCTCGCGGACTGCCGGAAGGCGCCCGCCGGCTGACCGCCGGATTCGACTTTACCGACGCCAAAACCACCACCCCCCAGACGCAAACCGACGAATTTTTGTTCAACGTGCTCTCATCCTCGCCCCCCCTCCCCCCCCCGCCCCCCGCGCCCTCGCCCGTTCCCCCGAAACGCGCCGCCGCGATTGTCCTGTTCGACCCCGCGGGAGACACCGCGCAAACACTCTCGCGCCTCGGCATCGCGCACACCCGGCACACCCGCCCCGACGCCCTCCCCGCCGCCGACACACTCCTCGCCAACGACGCGTTGCTGGTCATCGGACGCCGCGCACTGGACGCGAACATGAAACTGCCGCAAATCGAAGCCGTCACACGCGGACTCAACATCCTCGTCTTTGAACAAACGCAAGACACCCTGAGGAAAATCGCCGGCTTCCGCACACAAACCCTGAAAACGCGCAACGCCTTCATACGCGCCCCCGGCCACCCCGCCCTGCGCGGCATCCGCGACGAACACCTGGCCGACTGGCAAGGCAAATCGTCATTGATTGACGAATACGACAACGCCCGCGACCCGAAAAACGACCCGCCGCACGAGGACTGGTGCGGCTTCCGGAACGCCCGCGTCTGGCGCGGTGGCAATCGCGGCGCCATTGCCACCGTGCTGATCGAAAAACCCGCCATCGGCGATTTCCTCCCTCTGGTGGATTGCGGCTTCGATCTGCAATACAGCCCGCTGCTCGAATGGCGTCCCGGAAGCGGTGCGCGCCAGTCGTCCGGCTCCACCGCCACCGCCACCGTCACCGTCTTTCCGCGCGGACGCATGATTCTCTGCCAACTCGACATCACGCGACGCACCCGCCCCGACCCTGTCGCCGACCGCCTCACGCTCAACCTCGTCGCATCCCTGCAAAACGAACCCGCGCCCACGCCCGGCCCACGCCCGCTTTTCTACGCAGGCGACGCCAACGGCGAACACCTGCTTGCCTCACTCGGTTTTGATGCCGTGCCACTTCCTCCCTCCCCTCCCCCCTTCCCCCCTGATGCTGTCCTCGTCCTCGGTTCCGGCGCGCCCGAAATCCGGGACCTCGACGCCACTGTGAACGCCGGCCTGCGCGTATTGGCGCTGGCCTTGACGAAGGACGACCTCCTGCGCCAGTTCCCGGCGATGTTTGACAAAAACGCGCTTGTCGAACGCGAACTGTTCCCGTCTCCGCTTGAAGACCGCGCCCTTGCCGTGCCGGAATTCGCGGGCATCTCCAATGCCGAAACGCACTGGTTCGCGCTTCCTGAACTCGCCGCCCTGCCCGTCGCCACCGCGCCGGACGCGCTCGGCAACGAAGCCCTGCAACGCGTCATTGCAGGGCGCGGCGCCATTCTGTTTTCGCAAGCAGCCCCGTGGATGTTTTCCGACGAAAAAGTCTGGCAACGGAGCACCCGACGTCGCGCGCTCTACCTCGTTTCCCGTCTTTTGCATAACCTCGGTGCGTCCGCGCGACACACCGGTTCGCTGGAAAAACTCCTGGCCGGCGGCGACAATTCCCGTCCCGCGCCGTGGTTAAAAACCCACTACCTGCAAACTCCGCAGAAATACGACGATCCGTACATATTCTGGCGCTGGTGAAAAACCTTTACCTGCTGGAGCCGTCGAAGAACCCGGAACGTATGTCTTGCGTGACAGAGGTCACGCGTGGCGCGGGCATCCGGCCCGCAATCGGCGTGGCACGGGCATCCCTGCCCGTGAACGTTGCCTCACCGCTCCGAAGTGGCACGGGCTTCCCGCCCGTGAACGCTGCCGCTCCGTGTGGCGCGGGCGTCCCGCCCGCTGACGGCGAAGCCGCCGGATCGACCGTAGCGCAGGCATCCTGCCTGCATTCCTTCCCCGGAGTTGCAGGCTGGAAGCCTGTGCTACGGTCGATCCGCGTAAAATCAGTTATGTAACAAAAGTTACGCGGATCGAAGGTAGGGGCTTCGCTTGCGAA
>JAISAX010000421.1 GCA_031266495.1 Opitutaceae bacterium | reverse complement strand
CCGAACCGTGTTCGGCGAGACGCCGAACACAGCACGCGAGACGCGTGCTCTCCCCGGACCGGTTCGTCAGCAAAATACCCTCGTCTGCGTAACATCAGTAACATCAGTTTCCGGCTGATTTCACGTCAGGCCGCAGGCCTGGCGTACGCGGGCCAGGACTTTCGCCGCCGCTTCCCGGGCGCGGTGGGCGCCGTCGCGCAGCACCGCTTCGACGTGACCGGGGTTGGCCTCCAGCCCGGCGCGGCGCTGGCGGTAGGGCGTGAAATACGTCCAGTAGTGTTCGAAGAGCGCTTTTTTCAGGTCGCCGTATCCGAGTCCGCCGGCGCGCAGGCGTTCCTCGTATCCGTTCGCGATGTCGGCGGGCGCCACGTGCCGGAGGAGGCGGATGGCGATGTTTTTGTCGGCATCGGGTTTTTGTTCGGTTGCGGCGCGGCTGTCCATGACGATGCTCATGATCCGTTTCCTCAGCGCCTTTTCGTCTCCGAATATGGGCAGGGTGTTTTTGTAGCTTTTGCTCATTTTTTGCCCGTCGAGGCCGGGGATGATGGCTGCGTCGTCGCGGATTTCCGGCTCGGGGATGACGAGCGTCTCGCCGTAGGTCTGGTTGAATTTGATGGCGATGTCGCGCGTCATCTCGACGTGCTGTTTCTGGTCTTTGCCGACGGGGACGTGGCGGGTGTCGAAGAGGAGGATGTCGGCGGCCATGAGCACGGGGTAGGCGAAGAGGCCGAAGTTGGGCGCGATGCCTCGGGCGGTCTTGTCCTTGTAGGAGTGGGCGCGTTCGAGGAGGCCCATGGGGGTGAGGGTGCCGAGTATCCACATGAGTTCGTTGACTTCGGGGATGTCGCTCTGCCTCCAGAAGACCGCTTTTTGCGGGTCGAGGCCGCAGGCGAGCCAGTCGAGCGCCACGTCGCGGGTGTGGCGGCGGCGCGCCTCCGGGTCGGTCAGCGCCGTCATGGAGTGGTAGTTGGCGATGAAATAAAACGACTCGCCGCGCTCCTGCGCTTCGATGGCGGGGCGCATGGCGCCGAAATAGTTGCCGATGTGCAGGGTGCCGGATGGCTGGATGCCGGTGAGGGTTCTCATGGTGGGTGGTTTGAAAAAAAAAAAACGGGTGCCGGGGATAGATGGATTGTCCGCAGCAGAACAAATGTTGCCTGGCTGACGCGAGTGATTTTTGCAGAACCTTCCCGGCGATGGGTGCGCACTTCTCGGCGATTGGTGCGCTCTTTTCGGCGAGAAGAGCGCACCTTTCGTCCGGTTCCTGTTTACCGCGGCGGGAATTCGAAGTCGGCTTTGGTCTTCGTCTTCGAGAGCACGAGGTACGCACTGAACTTGCTGCCGCGTTTTGATACAAAATCCTCGATCAGGCCGGTGCGGCCTTCGTCGAGGAGCTTCTGGATCTCGTCGGCGGGGAGTTCTTTCTGGCAGAGGGTGCGCTTCACTTCAAATACGGTGCGCGGTTCGCCTTCGGCGCCGGGTTTGGCAACGATGTAGGCGTCTGCCGTCTCGTAGAGCGTGCCGTCGGTGTGGGCTTTGCTGGGGCCGAGTGCGCGGGCTTTGGTGACGTCGAACGGGGTGTTGGTTTTGCGGCGGGGGGGGGCGGCGGGTTTGCCGCCGGCTCCGGTTTTGGCTTCGCGGGGCGGGAATTCAAAGCCGGCTTTGGCTCCGTTTTTCACGAGGTACGCCTTGAAGGGGCGGCCAAATTTTGAGGTGAAGTTCTCGATCAGCGGGCTTTTGCCGGTGGTGACGAGGGTGATGACTTCGTCGCGGGCGAGGGGGCGTTTGCACATGATGCGTCCGACGGAAAAGGTCTGTTTCCAGCCGGGTTCCGCTCCGGGTTCCGTTCCGGGTTCGCGCTGGCGGAGGAGGTAGCTGGTGGGGGCTTCGCAGAGTTCGGCGCCGGTGGCGGGATCGGTCCAGACGGGGGTGAGTTGGCCGAGGTCGATCTTGTTGCCGAAATCGAGTTCGACTTTCTTTTTGGCGGCGTCTTTCGGGTCGGGGACGATGCGGAGTTTGGCAGGGAATCGGTTGCCGGTGCGTGGTGACACGAAGTCGTCGAGGGGGCCGATTTCGCCGGTGGCGACGAGGCGGCGGACTTCGGTTTCCTCGATTTTGCGGCCGGTGATGACTTTGTAGATGGTGAGGGCGCCGTCCTGCGAGCGGTAGCCGCGCAGGGTTTCGAGCAGGGGTTTGCCGTCGGTGGGGGAGACGATGTCGGTCGTGCGGGCGTTTTCGTCGGTCTCCTCGAAGGTTTTTGTGCGCTCGACGATGCCTTCGGCGACTTTGGCGATCTCGCGCATGAACCGGGCGCGGGAGAATTTGCCGTGTTCCATCTGGCGGAGTTTGTACTCCCATTCGCCGGTCATGCGGGGTTGGGTGAGGGCCTCGGCCTTGACGGCGGTGAGGAATTCGAGGAGTTGCTCGGCTTTGGCGGTGGGGGCGAGTTCGCGCTGGTTGCGTTCGATGTACTTCTGGTTGATGAGGCCGTCGATGGTGTCGGCGCGCGTGGCGGGGGTGCCGAGGCCGCGTTCTTTCATGGCTTCGGCGAGGTCTTCGTCATCGACGAGTTTGCCGGCGCCTTCCATGGCGGAGAGCAGTGTGGCTTCGGTGTAGCGGGGGGATGGTTTTGTGGTTTCGGCGTGGAGGGTGGCGTCGGTGGTGCGCGCCCGGGCGTTGTCTTCGGGCGTGAGCGCGGGGAGGGGCGGGGGCGGAGGCG
>JAISAX010000385.1 GCA_031266495.1 Opitutaceae bacterium | reverse complement strand
AACGACTTTTTCAAAGTGCCCTTGAGAGAATTACAGTTGTTTACAGTGAATGACACGAAGGTGAGCAGGGAGGCGGCGCTTTACTGCCGATCCGTCCACGGGCTGGAAGCCCGTGCCACTTCGATCCGCGTAACTTCACTGAAAACGTCGAAAAACCTGGAACGGAATCAGGGTTGTTCCTTTGTTTGCGCCTTGATTTCTTCGAGGCGTTTGGCGGTGAGGAGGGAGAAACGACCTCCGTTGCGCCGGGCGACGCTGCCAAGGTTGTCCATCTCGTTTTTTGGATTTTGGTCGGGACCAACAAAGAGAAACAGGTTGATCGTTGATTTTTTGGGTACAATTGCGTTTTGCAGGCGGGCAAGGTGGTTGTGCAATTCGCCGAAGGGAACGGGCCGCTGCCCGAAAATGTTGCCGTCCGCGCCATGAAGCAAAAAACGTCCGTTGGCGTCAGTCCATCCGGTGGTGTCGAGTTTAAGGCTGAAGCCGAGCTTGCGAAGCTCCGCCTGAAAGTCCTTCTCATTGATCCGTTGGATGTTGTGGACCACGAGGGGATCTTTGCCCTGGGCCTTGAGTTTTCGGTTGATCTCGTCAAGTCCCGCCCGGGCTTTGCGCTGGGCCTGGTTGCGAAGCTCATAAATATTACGGATGTCATGGCCGGATTTTTCCAGGGCGGCGCGGCGATTGTCGTGTTCCTTTCGGATACGAGCGATTTCCGCCTCGGAAAGGCGTTCGTCCACGCGTCCCTGCATGCCGGTGATGACGTAAAGGGTGTCGGGTTGCATTTCGAGCGCGGCCTGAACGCCGAGGGTCCAGACCGGGACGATGAGCGCGGGATTGAGGCCGGCATTGGGGAGGGGCCTGGGTTGCCAGGCAATCCGGTTGGCCGCCGAGGATACGCCGATACGGCGATAATCGTTGTTGATGGCCGACAACCATGTGAAGAGCGCTTCCTTGTTGGCGACATTGGCCGGTTGCAATTCGCGTTTGTAGAGATTCACCGTCCGGTGGCTGTTGCTCTCGAAAATCACCACGCCGAATTCGGCCGCGGGAGGCAGTGTGCCGACAAGTTGCATGAGTTGTTCGCGGATGATGGAAAAGGCCTGGAATCCGCCTTTGCGCAGATCCATGAGGTCAGGGCCAATATCGAGAACGAAGACAATCTTGCTTACGTTCTGGCTGGTAAGCCCGAGGAAGGTGAGCGACATGAAGCCGCGTCCGCCCGGATTTACATTGCCCAAGCCGCCAATGCCGTCCGTCCCCGTGCCCATGCCGACACCGCTGCCAAAACTGCCAAAACCGCCGGCGCCCATCGAGGGTAGCTCCGGCATGTCGGGCAATTGAAGCGCTCCTTCAGATGTGCTCATGATGCGATTGGCCGAGATGGGGCTGGAGCTGGACGGAGCCGAGGCCGATTTACGGGCCACTTGCAGACGATGCTCGATCTGCCGTTGCGCGGTGGTGGTTTCCGTCGCGGAGGCTGCCTCGAACTTTTTCTTTGGTTTGAGTATTTGTTCCTGCACGACGAATACACCGGCCACAATCACAAGGATGACATGGACAATCACCGTGACGAGCAGAGGGACACTGCCGGAGATTCGTTCAAACAGGTTTTTTTTGGCTTGGGTCATGACGATATTACAAAGGCCTCTTATCGCCCGGAAGGATTCATTAAGGCCCGGTTGATTCCGGAACGTTTCATGCGGCTTGTTCCCTTCGTGACCGCACCGGGCGCGGGCGCAGGCGCGGGCGCGTCAGGCCTTCATTTCCAGTGTGATTTTCTGCTGGTTCCATTTGCGGTGTGCGCGAGTGCGCGAGTGGCGACAGGGGCGGTATTTTGGTTCGGGAAGCGGCTATCGGCGGCAGGACATCGTGCCTGAATTTCGACGGCAGGTTTGAATGCCTTGGCCGAGGGTGCAATAAAATACCCAAAAATATTAATTTGGCTTACCGAATTAAATCGAGAACACGAAGCAGCATGGCCATAAAATGGAAGACCAAAAAGCCACAGAACTGCTACAGAACTGACATTACGCGCTTGCGACGTGGCACGGGCATCTTGCCCGCGGACGGCGCTCCGCACCGCAAACGTCTCTCTCTCCCCCCCCCCCCGACGCGCCTTAATTGGTAATCCAAAATAAAATATTTTTAGCTATAACGGGCATTTTTGCTTGATTCAGGGCATATTTCATCAATTTCCTGTGATTTAGTAACCCATTAAAAATGTCATCTCTCCCCTGCTCCTCCGGGAAACCTCGTTCCTTCATCCCTCAGTCCGTCCACTTCCATCCCGGCATTCACCGCGTCGGCCTGCAGGGCGACAACTTTTGCCTGACCTGGGCGGCCGACGACCATCAATACACGGCGGTGGACGACGGGGGCGGCTTCGCGATGACGCCCCGTCACGGATTCAACGGACACTGGAACAACCGGGTCTGGCGCATCAAGGGCGGCCCCCGCGACTTCGAAGGCGAGTTCCTGCCGGACTATCCGGATTACCCCCAGAGCTTTCCCCACGCCGTGCAAAGCCCCACCGGCCGCAACGACTGGTATGCCTACGGCGCGATCTCCGTCGATGGCGTAATCTACCAGTCCCTGACCCTCTGCGAAGGGGACAGCTTCTCTCCCTTCCGCGGCGTAAAATTCCTCGTCTCGCCGGATTGCGGGCGCACCTGGCAGCACGCCGACGGCCGCCCGGCCCGGCTGGGCGCCCATTCCCGGGAACGCGCGGAGATGCATTTCCTGGACGAGGACGGCCCGCAGGTCTGCGCCTTCTCCATCCTGGAGTTTCTCCAGTGCGGCCGGGACTGCTCCCTGGCCAGGGACGGCTATGTTTACATCTATTCGCCCAACGGCCGTCCCCCCTTCAACAACCGGCTGAACCTCGCCCGCTGCCCCCGCGACGGCATCCTGGATCGCGACCGCTGGGAATACTTTTTCGGCTTTCGCAACGGCGAGCCGCACTGGACCCCGCATCCGGGC
This sequence comes from Opitutaceae bacterium, assembly GCA_031266495.1. The sequence continues at coordinate 5,059 of JAISAX010000385.1, read as the reverse complement.
TGGCGGGGCGTCGTCCACACCTTTCCGGATGGCTACGACTGGTACTCCTGGCACCCGAGCGTCATCTACAACCCCGGCCTCGACCTCTACCTCATGGCCAACGGCGGCACCGGGCGCGACCGCACCTGGATGCACACCCTGCCCGGCACGCTCATCCTGCTCTGGTCGAAAACCCCCTGGGGACCCTGGACGGAATTTTACCGGGACGAAAACTGGGTGATGGATAACCCGGACAACCGTCTTTACCAGCCGAAGCTCTCCCCCAAGTGGATCAGCCCCGACGGACGGACCCTGTGGCTCGTTTTCAGCGACGCCAGCTACGAGTGGGGCAGCAAGGACGGCAAAGGCAATTACCGCTGGAACGCGGTCGAAATCACCCTCGCCAACAAGCCATGAAGGAGATCTTCATGAAACCGGAACACCCCAACGATATTCCCTCGCCCCGGCGGCGCGCCGGCCATGCCCTCCGAAGCCTTGGCGAAGGAGGGTTCGCCCTGCTCATCACCATCGTTCTGGTCGCCTTCCTCGTTCTGCTGCTGGTTGCGCTCGCCACTTTCACCCGGGTCGAGACGCAGGTGGCCCACAATAGCCAGATTCTGGCGCAGGCGCGTCAAAACGCGCTCATGGCGATGAACATCGCGCTGGGGCAGGCGCAGGCGATGCTCGGCCCCGACACGCGCGTGACCGCGCCCGCCTCGCAAACAGGCGACGGCACGCCGGGCTACGCCGCCGCCGATTTCGACAACAACGCCAACTGGGTCGGCGTTTACCGGCAGGACCCCGCCGTCGTCGCTCCGTCCCGCGCCCCCGTGCTGCTGAACTGGCTGGTCAGCGGCAACGAAAAGATCACCGTGCCGACATCGGGCGGCAACACTCCCGACTTCACCCCCGACTCTGTCGTCACCGGCCTGGCCCCCGCGATGTCCGCCACCACAGCCGTGACCGTGAAAGGCAAACCCGCCATGCTGCTCGTCGGGCCGGGCACCGCCACCACGACCCCTTCCGATGCCTCCGCCATCGACCGCTTCGTCGTGGCGCCGCTGATTGACATCCAGGTCGATTCCTCCCTGGTGCCCGGACTCGGTTCGACGGCGGCGCCGGCCGTAATCGGCCATTTCGCCTGGTGGGCGGGTGACGAAAGCACCAAGGCCAAGGTCTCGCTGATCGATCCCTGGCACAATCCGTCGTCCGCCACGCTCGACGCGACCACGCCGTCGATCACGACAGCCCAGGCCGACGCCTGGCGTTTCGCCAACGCCCAGCGGGCCGGCATCGAGTTCATCAATGCCTACGATTCCGTTTCCGGACTAAATTCCAGACTTGACTCCGCCTGGCCGGCCGACTCGCCGCTCCTCTCCCGCGTGCTTTCGCTCTCGCAATTGCCGATGCTCAACCAGTCCGCCTCGGCCCGGCTGGAAAGCGCCAGGCGGGACCGCTTCCACGACCTCACCGCGGATTCGTTTTCGGTCATCGCCGATGCGGCCGGCGGCGGCCTGAAGAAAGACCTCACCGCCTGGGCCGCGCAGTCCGCGCCGGCCTCACCCGCCCTCGACGACCTGATCACGCCGGGCCACGCCACCGGCGCCTCAAACTACGGCCTGCCCCGCTGGGGTCTGCTCCACAGCTACCTCAACACCCGTGCCGCGGCGGGCACGGCCATCGAGGCCCGCCCGCAGACCGCGACTCAGGCCGGCGTGTATCCGGCAATTACCTACGCGCGCCTGTCCTGCAACATCACCTGTCCCGGTGCGGTCAACTGGGCGGATGACCTTGCGGCTGCGGCCGCGAATCCGACCGCGCCCACGCCCACGTATCGGTATCGCTTCAACATCATGCCCATGATCGTGCTGTGGAACCCCTGGAACGTCCCCATCGCCAAGGGCAGCGAGATGGAGTTTTGTTTCAAATACACGCGCCTGAACCACTCCAGCGACCGGGTTCAGGTGGCCCTGTTCGACGCCCGGCCCGGCCTCACCGCCATCCTCGACACCTTCGATCTCTCCCGCGTCGGCGTTATCCACAGGAGCACCGGCGCCTTCACCCCCTACGGCGCGGGCGATGCGAACCAGTTCTGGCGCTTCAAGGTGGAGCTGGCCAATGATCTCGAACCCGGCCAAAGCCGGCTTTTCACCCTGAAAGACGCCCACGACGAAACCGAGTATTCTCCGGGCGTCTCCGCGCTCACCGATGCGGATGTCGCCCCCGAGAACGCCGTCTATCTCCGCAGCGCCACCACGCTGACGGCGGCCGATATCAGAGACCGCGTGCTGCACGCCCGCACCGTGCCCTACGTGAGCAGTACCCCGTATCCCAAGGCGCAGATCGAGTTCCTCTTGTCCCGGCCCCCGTCCTCGACCTCGTCGGCCTCGGCGATCACGACGGAGCTGCGCGACGCCGCCTACCAGCGGCTGCCGGGCAACACCTTCGGCTTCAACAACCCGGATTCCATGCCGGTCATCAACCCGGATTCGATCTCGACGGATTACCTGACCGTCGCCTTCTACCACCGCATCGAGCTGCTCATGTCCACGATCACCTCCGCCGATTTGACGCAGGACGAGTTTTCGGGCACGCCGCGCTGGCTGACCACGCTCAACCCCACGGCCTCGACCGTGCTGCGCAAGCCTTCGGCAACGCTGGATCTCACCCCTTCCTACCTCAAGCAACGCTACTGGAACCGGTATTATAAACCGAACCCCGCCTATACCTTCACCTCCCTCCCGAATGAGCACAACGGCGACGTCGCCGCCGGCACCGAGGTCTCGTTCCCGACGGCCCAGCGCGTCGTCCTGCGCGAACTCCAGCCGCCCGGCGCCCCGGTCTTCTCCCTCGCGCAACTCCAGCACGCCAACGTCTCCGCTCTCAACCTCAACCCCGCCTACGCCATCGGCAACTCCGCGGCCAACCTCTACGTCGAACGCACCGCGACCGATTCCGGCCCCCTCGCCCCCTCGGCCGACGCCTGCGTTGACTTCCCCGCCACGTTCGACCGCATCTACGATCTCTCCTGGCTGCTCAACCAGGCACTGTGGGACGGCCGATTTTTCTCGACCATCCCCTCCACCCTGACCGCCGCCCAGCTGCAAAACCCCGACTACCGGCTGCCCAACGCCCGCCACCGTTTCCATCTGCCCCCGGAAGGCGCGACAGCCGCCACCGTCACCGAACTGACCGCGCCGGACACCGCCGCCGCCCACCTCCTCCTCAACGGCGGCTTCAACGTGAACTCCACCTCGGTCGAAGCCTGGCGCGCACTGCTCGCCTCCCGCAACGGCGTGGCAACCGATTCCTCCAACCCCGCCTCCATCCGCCATCCCTATTCCCGCTTCGCCTCGCCGATCTCCGGGGTGGCGGCCAACAACGGCAGTGCCCCGTGGATGAGCTGGCGCATCCTCTCCGACTCGCAGATCGACGCGCTCGCGACCGCGATCGTCGCCGAAGTGCGCACGCGCGGCCCCTTCCTCTCGCTGGCCGACTTCGTCAACCGCCGCCTCGCGGCCGACGACACCGGCCTCAAAGGCCCCCTTCAGGCCGCCATCGACACGATTTCCATCAACGACGTGGACCCCTTCACCAAGAGCAACCACCGGGTGACGGACTACCCGGCGGATATCCCCGGCACCGACGCGGAACAGCGCACGGTTTATCTCGGCGGCGGCGACAACGAGCACCCCGCCTCCTCGCGCGCCGCCTCGGCCCCCGGCTTCCTCACCCAGGCCGACCTGCTTTCCGCCATCGGCCCCGCCCTCACCGCACGCTCCGACACCCTGCGCATCCGCGCCTATGGCGACGTGATGAACCCCGTCACCGGAAACACCGACCCCGAAGCCCGCGCCTGGTGCGAGGCCATCGTGCAACGCCTTCCCGGATACGTGGACCCGCAGGCGAACACTCCCGATGCCACGCCAGGGGCGCTCTCCTCCGTCAACGCCGCTTTCGGACGCCGCTTCCGCATCGTCTCCTTCCGCTGGCTGTCCCCCGATGAAATCTGATGCCCCCGCGCCGCCCTTCGCCACGACCGCCAAATCATGAATTTCAAACCATAGACCACCGACCACCGATCACCGACCACCATGCACCGCCTTTTTTACGCCGTCCTCTCCAGCCTGCTTGCGCTGGCCTGCTGCTCGACGCCGGCGCGCGCGACGCAGTTTCGCCTGCTCGCTTGGGGAACCAACGATTACAGCCTCCATTTCGACCAGAAGGATAATCTGACCATCGACGTGCAGGTGCAGACCAACCGCCTGTCTCCGGTTTACGAAACGCCCGGCGGGCAGTCCCTCACGCTGTATCGAATAGTCAATGACGACAAGGGGATGCCGGTCCGGCAGATCGCGTGCCCGGTCACCGTCCCCGCCGGGCTCCGGCACGGAATACTCATCCTGATTCCCGCCGCGCCCGCCTCGTCCTGGATCAGGCTTGGGCAGGGCGGTCAGGCGCTTCGTGTGCCGCGGACCTACGAATACCGCTGGCTGGACGATTCCCCCGAGGTCCGCCCGCCCGGCACGATCGAGTTTCGCAACATGCAGGGTCTGCCCGTCGCCGTGCGCGCCGGAGACCGGGAGATGCTGGTCCCGCCGCAAGGCAAGGAGCAGGTGCCGATCGTGCCCGGCGCAAAGCGCATCGGATTCAAGGCGGCGGCCTTTTACGACGGCGGGTGGCATTTGTTCGCGAGTTCTCCGCTGCCCACGCGCGGAGTGGGTCGCCTGATGGTGATCTTTCGCGAAGCGGCGGAGGCTCCGGCCACCGGCGCCAGTGGCCCCGGCATCCGGATTGTCCAGCTCCACGAGCCGCCGTCTCGCCTCCGAAACGCCCTTCCCCCTGAGGAACCGTAAGGGAATAATCGGTAATCCAAATATGTTATTTTTTCTCAATTTTTCTCAAAAATAGGCTTTACAGGTCCGGTTCAGGCGCTTTTTATACGAAACATCGCAAATTGGTAAGCCGTTAAAATCCGTTCCCTTTTCTCATCCCGCATTCGGGGGGGGGGGGGGGGGGGGGGGGGGGGGGCGGGGGGGGGGGGGGGGCGCCGGGGGGGGCCGGGCGCCGGGCGGGGCGG
>JAISAX010000360.1 GCA_031266495.1 Opitutaceae bacterium | reverse complement strand
CAAATTGAATTGTCCGATACTTATATCACTTGGATAAGCCTCATGCATAATTCGGAAATCATGATTTTGTCTGGAAAAATATCAAGAAAATGCATATTTTCAGTTGAAAATATCATCATGTATAGCAATAAGTTATGCATTTATCCCATTTGATTTAATTTTAAACACGTTCTCAGCAACAAGGACGACGCCCGCGAGACTTACGAAGCCGCCATCCGCAAATTCCTGCGCCGCTACGTCAACGGCAACGACGACCTCACCAACGGAGATCGTCAGTTGCTCGGCCTCCCCCCGCGCAAGGAAGGCCACACGCCCATCGTGCCGCCGGACGATTACCTCGAACCCTCGTTCGACACGAGCATCCTGCGCGAGATCGCCGCGCACTTTCACGTCCGTGGCAGCAGCAGCCGGGCCAAGGCCGACCGCATGCACGGCGTGGAGGCGGCCCACGCCCTCCTTGACGCCCCGCCCGCGGAAGTCGAGCAACTGATCCACTCCGCCTTCGACACGAGCAGTCCGCTCAAGCTCACGTTCAGGGAGAGCGACCGGGGCAAGACGCTCTACATCGCCTTCCGCTGGGAAGCCCCCAACGGCGCCAAGGGCCCCTGGAGCCCCATCTACGCCGTCGTCGTCCCGTAATGCTATCACCGCTACCAGCCGACGGCTCTGAAAATCTGAAATTCCCAAATCCCTTTTGGCCCGCAAATGAACATGAAAAAACCAACGACCAGAAAAAAAACCAACTACGCAGCTGTGCTCCACCCCGGCCTGGCCGCGGCCCTTGTGATGCTTGCGGTCCTCGCGCCCTCTGCCGCCGCCCGTGCCGCCACCGCCACTGACGACCTCCGGCTCCTCCGCATCGACCTCGGGCCGAACTACCGTGGCTCTGTTCCCGAAAGCATCAATGACCACGCCCAGATCCTCCTGTCCGGTACTCCAACCGACGGCTCTTCCTACTACCGCCTTATCCTGTGGTCGGAAGACGCCGGCATGGTGGACCTCGGCACCGGGGGCAACAACGCCTATCCCAAAAGCATCAATAACAGCGGACAGGTCGCCTGGACAGATAGCAACTCCGACCCCTACAGAAGCTGGCTGTGGACGCCCGATACACTCAACGGCACCAACGGCACCCCCCGGCAGCTCTTCGCTGCAGTCGACGCCTCCGGCGTGGGCCGCATCCTCAACAACAGCGGGCAGGTCGTCATAATTGATGTGACTGGGGAACTCTCAACCGTCGTTCTCTGGACCCCCGGCGGCGGGGCGGAGGGTACCGGGACGACCCGCATCCTCGACGGCCTGAGACGGGCCAACGGCCTCAACGATTCCGGCATGGTTGTCGGGAGGGACACCAATAACCAGGCCGCCATCTGGACGGAAGCGACCGGAGCAGTGACGACCATCGACATCGCCGGTAGCAGTTACAGCTCTGCCCGTGCCGTCAACAACAACGGGCAAGTCCTTGTTTCCGCCTATGTGGGCAACTCCGACAAACTCTATGTGTGGACAGCAGATGGCGAGCTGACCGACCTCGGCAACCTCGACAGCACCGGGAGCGGTCCCTACTACAACAACGCTTTCGACATCAACGACGTCGGCGAGATTATCGGGGCTGGTTTATACTGGGACGGCGAGGAACTGCGCTGGGGCGAACCCTTCGCGCTCCTGCTGCCCGTCGCCGTGCCCGAACCCGGCACGTGGGCCGCGTTCGCCGGCGGCGTGCTGCTGGCGTCTGCCGCGTTGCGCTGCTGGCGCGCTCGCTCCTGAATCTTTCCCGGGCGGGCGGCAACGGCGCTGATTCCCCGGCGTGCCGCGCCGCCTGTCCGCCCGGGAGGTTTCAGTGATCAGTCGAAGGTCAAAAGTCGGAAGGTCGAAGGTCGCCGGCAGCCCCGCTACGCGGAGCATTTTGCAGGGATGGCCCGCTCCGGCGGGCCGCTGATGACTTCCGACCTTCCGACTTTTGACCTTTGACTGATCAGTAGTCGGAGCGGCGGAACGGGTCAGTTTTCCACCTTGAGCACGTAGATAATGCCCTTCTCCGTGCCGATGGCCAGGTTGGCTGTCGTCGGGGGACCACACCAGGCGCGTGGCGGCGGCGGGCATCTTGACGTTGGCGCGCAGCGGCTGCGGACGCTCCGGATTCCAGAGCGAAACGCCGCCATCCTGCGCCGCGGTGGCGAGGAGGTTGTGGGCGTTCTGGAAGGCGACGGCGCAGACGCGGGCGCCGTGCGGGAACATCAACGGTTCGCGTCCCTCGGGGCCGGCGCCCGAGCAATCCCAGAGGCAGGCATCCTGGCCGCCGCCGGTGGCGAGCCAGCGCCCGGTGCGGTCGAAGGAGAGCTCCTTCACCTTGCTCTCGTAGCCGCTCATGTGGAACTCCTGGTTCTCGTCGGGGAGCCAGAGGTGGACGCTGCGGTCCTGGTTGCCCGAGACGAGCCAGCGTCCGTCGGGCGGCGACCAGACGAGGGCGTGGATGCCTTTGGTATAGAAAAATTCCTGGCGCAGGCCGAAATCGCCATCGGGCGCGAGCAGCCGGATGCCGCCGAAGTGGGCGGCGGCGAGCGTGTGCCCGCGCGGATGCCAGCCAAGCGCGCAGAGCGAGCGCGGGGCGGGCTCGAAGGTGTGGCGGACGGAGCCGTCGGCGTTGAGCAGGGCGAGCGAGCGTCCGGCGGCGAGCGCGGGGGTGGTGGACGCCGCCGGTTGCCAAGCGAGATGCTCGACCCAACCGGAACCGAGGCTGGCGGTGGCAATGTGCTGGTCGGTGGACGTATCCCAGAATTTCACGGAGCCGTCCTGCCCGCCGGAGGCGAGAATCGGGAAGGCGGGATGCCACGCGAGGCAGTTGGCGCCGTCGTCGTGGCCGGGAAGATCGGAGCGCGCGCCGTCGCCGGTGTCGAACAGCGCGAGGGGACCGGCGGTGGATGCGGCGGCGAGTTGTTCGCCGTCGGGCGACCAGGCGAGGTCGATCACGTAATCGTCGAGTTGGGCGGCCCAGTGTTTGGTGAGATTCATCGGGAAAATGTGTCAGGGAAGGGGGGGAACAGAAGAGAAGTCCGGCGGCGGCGTCATGCCCAAATCGCGCATCCGGAGACGGCTCGGGGAATAACTCAAAGTTGTGTCATATGAGAACAGGATGGGAGGGAGTGCAGGAGAAACGAATGAGAATGTGAAGGAGTGTGGCGCGGGAGCGCCTGGGACAGCCGGCATCTTGCCGGCACGCAGCGGAGTGGCAGTCAGTGATCAGTCAAAGGTCAAAGGTCGGAAAGTCGAAGGTCGTCAGCGGCTCCACTGCGCGGAGCATTTTACTTGAAACGAGAGAATGGCCCGCTCCGACGGGCCGCTGATGACTTCCGACTTTCCGACCTTCGACTGATCACTGACTGCCACTCCGCCGGGGCCGGCAAGATGCCGGCGGTCCCAGGCGCTCCCGCGCCAATGGCCAATATCGTCCCCTC
>JAISAX010000323.1 GCA_031266495.1 Opitutaceae bacterium | reverse complement strand
TGGCCGGCTTCAAAATGCCGGAAAAGCAATTCGTAGTTTTTCTCGTCGTAGCCGGCGGGCTTTGCGAACGGGACGCGATTGTCGGGATGGTCGGTGAGGCAAACGCGGTAGTTGTAGGCCTGGACCCGGGCGTCGCCTTCGCCCTCGTCGGCGTCGGCGGGGGCGTCCGGCTCGATGCCGGGGAGCAAGCCGCTGGCCGGGTCGCCGCGCCGGATATAGGCCGGGACATCGGCGCGGAAGTTGTGGCCTGTCGCATTTTTGACCTGAACGCCGTTATAGGTCTCTCCGTAAACGCGGTTGGCTTCGCGCCCGATGTGATGGGAAACGTTCGCCGCCGCCATGAGGTCCCCCTCGTAGGAGGCATCAATAAAAACCATCCCGACCACGCAGCGCCCGGATTCCAGCCGGATCGCGGCGATGCGTGCGCCGGAAAACTCAACGCCATTTTGCAAGTCGAGCCGTTCGCTTGCCCCGTGAAAAATCGTGAGACGCCCTCCCCCCCCTCCCCCCCCTCCCCCTGCGGCGGCATTCGCCTCACGCAAAAGATCGTTGAAGATTTTTTCCGCGACATGCGGCTCAAAGGTCCACCGGGTGGGCTCGCCCTCGGCGGTTGCGGACTGCCCCTTGCCTTTGTAATCGCCGCTCTGCTGCCAGACCCACGCGGCGGGCTGCGCGTAGTGTTTCGCCAGTCGGACGTAAAATTCGCGCGCCAGACCGCCAATCGCCGACTTGTTGCCAATGTCGGTCTGTCCAAGCCCGCCGGACGAAAGACCTCCGAAGCGCGGAGCGCAGTTGATGAGCACGACGTCACGCCCAAGCGCCACACATTGCACAGCGGCAATCACGCCCGCCGACGTGCCGCCGTAAATGATAACATCGGATTTCACTTCAGTCGTTTTTTTTTTGGGGGGGCCGAGGCGCTCCGCCAGTTGCGTGCGGTAGAGGCTGGCGGGCTGCACATGCTTGTCGGGCGATTCGATCACGCCGCGAGGCCGATCCGGGTATCGGCCGTCAGAATACTTGCCGATGCTGCCGATGGCATAGTTTTGCGCCGTGGGCGGTTTTTGTACGATGATGCGCCCCGCCACCTCGCAGTTCCAGAATACCTGCTGTGCGCCGGCCCAGCCGTGGCCGGTGCCGTAATCCCCGCGATCCTGCACGATCAGATCCTTCGATTCCCGGATGTTGTCGTAAAGCGTGCCGATGGCGAACCGCTCGTGCGGGCCGGAATCCGTGTGCGAAAGCTCGGCGACACAATCGAGAAACACGTTGGGGCCGCGCGTCCGGTAGCTCGTCGCGAAGGCGTGACGGGTGTTGCGCGTGCGGCAGTTTTCCACGAGCCCGTACTGGCCGCGGTGGTTAAAACCGTAACGATAGCCCCCCTTGATCGGGCCAACCGGATCGAGCAACGCGCTGTCCCTGATCGTCGTGAAAATGGCGGTCCGGTCGGCGGCAAAACCCATATTGAAATGCAGCGCGACGACATCGCGCACCCAGGCGTTTTCCACCGCCGTCAGGATGATGCCCGACGTGGCGTGATCGGTATCCTTTTTTTCCTGACTTTTTTTGTATTCGGAAACCAGTCGCAGGGATTCCACTCCGCATTCGGCGGCGCGGCGAGACTCCGCCCGATAAAGCCAGCCGCCGCCATACTGTCTGTCGAGCGCGATCATGAGCGGAGCATCGAGCGACACCCGGCGCGTGGCGGCATCAATGGCGGTGACAAAACGTTCGATCGCGAACGTATATTCCTCGGCTTTCCACTGGTGGAGTTTGCGGCCCGGGCCCGGATTGGTGAGCACGATGCGATCCATGCCGAGCCCGGCGATCCATTCGGGTGTGCCGGGACGGAGCACCACCACGCGGTCGCCGACCGAGAGGCTTTCGGTGTGTTCGAGGGTAAGGGTTTTTGTACTCCACGGGACATACGCATCGGTCACGCGGCGTCGCGTGCCCTCGATCTCCGCCGAGCCGATGTGCGCGGGCGTCGTGCCGATCGCGCTGGCGGGTTTGCCGAGGCTGAGGTCACCCACGGTGACAAGCCCGCGGCGTTTTTTGCCCGTGGCAATGATGACGGTGCCCTCGTTCTCCCCCGAGCCTTCGCCGCGCAGGACAACGCCGCCCGGCACGTGCAACGAATCCGCCACGCGGTAAACGCCGCGCCCGAGCAGAAGCGCGCCGCGATGCCCGTCGGCGTTGGCTGGCAGCGCGGCCACAGCGTCGAGCGCGGCCTGGATGCGCTCGCCATCGTCGGGCGGCGTGCTGCCACTTTCGGCTGCAACCGGTTCGAGCGTCCGGACGACCGCCACGTCCGGCAGCGCCACCCCGCCGCCGTGATAACCGGCGCGGGAAAAGTCGGGGATTGTGTTGCCCTGCTCGTCCGCCCGATAGACGAGCCGACGCGTCGATGCATCGAGCGTCACCGAAGGTGAATCGCCAGCGATGGCGAGGCCGGCAGGCACGGCCAGCGAGAGGAGAAATGACAGAAGGCGGGAGACGGGTGGTTTCATGGGAAAACGGAAGGGCAGCCCCTTGCGCAGGTTTATTTTGTTTCCAGCAAAAATGAGCGACGGCGCGGGCGTTGCGGTTCCTCCATCGCGTGGTCGAGGCCCACATCCTGTCCGGCATAGTATTTTTTCGAGGTCCAGTCAGCGGCTTCGCCTGCCCAGAAATCGTCCTCCGGCGGCAATCCCAGTGGCAGGAACACCGCCGCGCACAGGTAGAGACTTCCGGTCGATATGTACCCCTCCCCCACCCCCGGCTGGGCGCCGCAGAAACCGATGCGCAGCCAGCCGTTTTCATCAAACGTGCCCGGCGCCTCCATCGAGCGGCGAAGCGCCGCCGTGAGCGCGCAACGCACCTGCGCCGGCTTCAGGTCGGCGGGCAATTCGTGACGCAGCGCGATCTGCGACAGCGCCTGCAAGGCACCCACGCGATAGGCGAGTGAACGCCCGATCGGCGGAAACGCCCCCTCGGGCGAGATGAACCGCTCCTGAATCGCGGCGTAACGCTGCGCGCGCTTCCTGGCGCGGTCGGCAAAACCGTCGTCCACCCACGGCCCCTTGTCGCCCAGCGCGTCGAGCACATCGAGTATCATCGGCTGGATGACAAAGGCATTGTAATAATCCCAACGAAACAGGGGGCCGTCGCCATAAACGCCATCGCCCTTGTAATAACTCTCGTGCTCGCGCAGGGCGAAATCGACGGCTTCGGGATTCCATCCGTCGTCGCCGGCGAACCGGGCCAGCGCCGCTTCCCGCATGGCGGAAAACAGCAGCCAGTTTCCGCCTCCGGGACGCACGCGCATCGTGTCCCTGAAGGCACGGATCACATGGACCTTGGTGGCATCGGACAAGGGGTCCCAAAGCTGCCCGGGCGCGCGCAAAAGCCCCTGGGCGAGAAACGCCACATCCACGAGCGGTTGCGTATGTGTTTTATAGTTACAATAGTCGGGCGACGCCGGGTCGGTAATCGCATCGATCGCTGTCCGCGTGAGCCTCCGGTACTCCGCCTGCAGGCGCGCCTCCGGCGAACTCCTGTCGGGCAATTCCAGCGCCAGCCACGGAGCGATGCCCGTGACGAGCCGCCCCACAGCCTCCAGATGGGCGACCGCGTCGCGTCCGAGCCCCTGATTGGCCCCGGTGCGTTCGAGCGGCATCCGGATTTTCAGTTCTTTCGCGGCGGCCGCTTCCAGAACGGGACGCGCAATCCTGTCCGCCATGCCAAGCCAGTAATCGCGATCCGCCGCTCCTGTCGACGACGGGGCGGCCGTCTCCCGGCTGCGCTTCGATAAAAATGAAGTTGAAATCATGATACAAAAATAACGGGATCAAATTCCGCCTGCCGGTCTCGTTTATTTTTCGAAACCGGATTTCGTCCGGATTTCCAGATCCCGGAACGTCATGTCGGTGCGCATCATGGCACGCAGGGCGACGTGTCCGTGACGGAGAACGGGGCCGTTGTTCTCAAAACCGGTGTCGGTGGCGTCGAATACCGTGACGCCGTCGATGGCTCCGCGAAGGCGGGCGCCCTGTTGCAGGTATTCGAGGCGATACCAGCGGCCGGTCTCCCACTGGCGGTTCTCGATCTGGAAGGCCACGGGGCGCAGCCAGGGATTTTTTATGACGGCGTGCGAAACGAGGTCGTTGCGGGTGTCGGTCATCTCGCGGTAAAATTCCCAATGGTAGTTTCGCACGTCCTCCATGTGGACCACGCTCATGGAGCCGGTGGAGCGGAGCGGATAGTCGGCAAGGAAATCCTCGCCCTGCATGCCGGCGGCCTGGGTCATCAGGAGGGCCAAACCGCCGTGCGCGTGTAGTTGGAAATGGACGCTCAGGTAAAGATCGCCCTCGAACACGCGGCGCGTCCAGAGGTACATGCGCGTCATGTCGAGTTCGTCGCCGGTCGTGGTTTTGGCCTTGCGCCGGGCGTACTCGTCGAAACCGGGTGTGGTCACGCGCAGGCCATCGGGGCCGAAACGGACGGTCGGGCCGCCTCCCTGATGGAAAAAGTGCGCGTAGTCGGCGTAGTCGCGCAGCGGAAGCGCGAGCTGGCGCGTCCAGCCAGCGGAGGCTGCGTTCTCTCCGCCGCCCGGCCGCCAGTCGAGCGCCGGGAGTTCGCGGCCTTCGTACATTTTTTCCTGCGCGGTCCGGGCGGCGCGGGAAGCCGGGGCGCAGGCAGGAGTCTGCTTGAGGCCGAGATCGAACAGGGCGCGAAGCTGCGCGGGGGAAAGCACCTGGTCGTAGAAGGCGATTTCGCCGGTGACGATAGCCGGATTGCCGAAGTAGAGGGCGGGCGCCGGGGCGTCGTGCGGCGGATGGGCGACCGTGACGTCGGAATGCCCGACCAGCACCCCGTCCGAAAAAAGCTGATACACCCCGGCCTCGTGGTCCCAGGTGACGGCCAGATGTTGCCAGACCAGCGCGGGCATGGAGAAAACGCCGGCGTGGGCGCTGGCGGTGTGGTCTTCCCCGAATTTGCTCTGGTTGATGGTGCCCTGGGCGAATTTGGCGAGGAAGGCGGGGTACCAGCGGGTCTCGTAGAGAAGGGTGAAGTTGGCGGCCTCCACCTCCTGCACGGCCTCGCGGTCGGAGAGGAAGACGAAGCGGTTGAAAAAGGGATTGGAGCGGCGGTGCGCGGGGAGTTGCGTGGCGGGAAAAAGATCCTGGAGCGGGAGAACCCAGAGTGTGGCGGTGCCGCGCGGTTTGTCGGCTGTGTGGCGCGGGAGCATGGCGCGTCCGCGAATGCTCCCGAAGGTCAGGCCGCTGCGACCCTCGCGAGTGACGACTCGCGAGGGCGCGGCGCCGTCGAACACAACGATTCCTCCCGCCTCGCGCGCGGCCGGGTCATAGGCGAAAGCGGGCGCGGGCGCAGGAGCGGGGGCGGGCGCGGCCATGCCCGCCAGTGAGCACAAGCCGGATACGGGGATAGCCAGCAAGGCGGACAAGAGCACACGCGAGGCGAGTTTCATGAAACAATGATGAGAGACTGGTAAGCGCCGGGGGGGGGGGGGGGGGAGGTGGCGGCTAGCGATTGGAGCGGCGTATGAAAACGGCGGACAGCAAACATCCCAGTCCGCCGAGAAGAGCAACCGTGGCAGGCTCGGGGACAGCCACCGCGCCCACAACCAAAGACCCCGTGGTTTCGCTGAACGTGAAGCTGAAGTCGCTGTTGCTTCCCGTCCAGACGCCATCGGCTCCGGTCAACGTCAGGTCGTAGAATCCGCTGAGCGCGACAGAGGAAAACGTGCCGCTCCGGCTGCCGGAAGTGAAGAGCGCATAGGTGGCCCCCTCCTCCAGCGTCGTCGAAGTGGGGGAAATGTAGATTTCCAGTTCTCCGCCATAGGTGAGCGCGCCATCGACCTGGATCTTCGCGGCGTGGGTGTCCAGCGAGGTCCGGACCTGCGTGCGACCGCCGGTGAGGGTGAGGTCGCCGGTGATTTTCAGAGCCGTGTTGGTAATGTCGCCGCTGCCGTCCGCCGTCCAGGAAGTCGCCACCCCCATCTCGATCAGGCCCGATGTCATGCTCACGTTGCCGTCAATTGTGTAAGCGAGGCCGGCGGTGGTGACGCTGGTGGTGACGCGGGCCGCGCGTTGCACCGACAGGGTGCCTCCGCTGACGTTAACATCCCCATTCACCTGGGTGGTGCTGCCGCCGCTGACGGTCCGGATTTTCCCGAGTTCCAGCCTGCCGCCACCGTTCAGCGTGACACTGGGCGCGATCAGGACCGGGCCGGTCGTGTTGACGTGCCCCGTCTCCGGTGCGCTGCCCTGGGTCGAAGTCAGCAAACGGATGACACTCGAACCGCCGCCGGAGGCTTCCAGCGTGATCGCCTCCGCGACGGTGAGCGAACGCCAGAGTTCCACGACGTTGCTGAACGCCATAGTCTGGTTGATGGTCAGGCTGTTGATCTGGCCGCCCAGGCCGTTGATGGCACTGACGTTCCGATACCTCGCAACGCGGTCGGAGTTTCGGTTGCTAAAGACGAGGTTGCTGCCCGCGGTGGGCAACACGCCTCCGCTCCAGCGGGCGGTCTGGTCCCAGTTGCCGGTGGCACCGGAAAAGGTGAAGGTGGGAGGCGGGGGAGGCGGGTCTTCTTGCGCGGAGCACAGCGAAAAGGCGACAGCGAGCACAGCCGGCAGAAGGAATGTCAGTTTCGGTGAATACGATGTGATGTGGATTCTCATGGGAGGTTATGGTGGATTTGTTCTGGTATGGACGCCCTGCGTGCGCAGGGCGCCGGGAAAGGGAGACATCTACTCCGGTTGCGTCGCCGCCTTGTCGGAATCGGCCTTGCTGACGCGGCCGACATGCCAGTCGAAATACAACTGGTTGCGGTGATTGCCGTGGACGGCATCCTTGGGGAGCTTGCCGGGATAGGAGGTGGTGTTCATCGTATCCACATCCCGCATGGCCCACGTCCGGGAGGCCGGGTTTTCCGCAACAACCTCCGCCCAGGTGAGCGGCACGCGCGCGGGTGTCTCGCCCGCCTTGCCCCACGGGTTCTGGCTGCTGTAGCGGACGGATTTCACGGCCGATCCGATCAGGTAAACGGGCACGTCCTCCGTTTTCCAGTCAACGGGCACTCCGCGTCGCCAGCCGAGACAGAGGTACTCGTCCGGCAAATACCGGTCAGTGTAGGTCGTCTTGAGGGAGAGGTACGGGGCGATGAAGCTGAAAAGATGACTGTTTTGAGGCACATTATTGTTGGTGCGTGTTTTCGGCAGGACGTGCCCGTACAGCGGTCCCGGCAGCTTTCCGTCACGCCTGTCGTTCACGTACATCTGGATGCCCAGGCCATACTGTCTCAGCGCCGACACGCATTGCACATTGGCCGCCGACTGGCGGACCTTCGACACCACGGGCACCAGAATCGCGGCAAGGATGCCGATGATCACGATCACCACCAGCAGCTCGATCAGGGTGAACGCCGGGGAATGTATTTTGACAGGACGACATTGTCGTCCTGTCACCTGAGCTAGCTCAGGTCGCGGCAGTAACTCGTTCAGCGTAAAATTTTTCCGGGTCTCGCTGGCAGAGGAGGATTCCTCGCGACAAGCGCGAACGCGAACGGTCGCATTGTTTTGAATGGGAAATACGGGGTTCATCGTGAGAAAGAAAAAAGTCCGGTGAAGGCAAGATATCAAGCAGTTCGTTGCGCAATTGATTGCGCAAGCTTCGGCTCCCGCCTGCGTAACATCAGTGATCAAGGATGAAGCGAGTCGCAGGGAAAACATGATTTTGTGTGGTGGTTTATGGATTCGTCAGATCTGCATATCGATTTGATAAAAGGTATTCCACCTGTCCCGCATGCCGGAGTTCGCTCACCCGCGTCCAGTCCGGGTCCGGAGCGGCCGAGCCGGCCTCGTTCCGGGTGAACAGCAGCCCGATACGGGCGTCGAGCTGGCGGACATTGCGCAGTGTCTGCCGGGCATGACGCTCCATATCCGACCGCAGCGCGGCCGGCGTCTCCCGGTTGAGTGTCTCGACAAAGCCGTCCGGATCGCCTCGCTGGCCGAGCAATCTGTGCAGGTTGCTGCGAAACACATGACTGGCGCGACCACCGCCAAACGTCACGGGAAAGTCAGGACGGAAACCCGGCACCTCGCCGTCCAGAACCGCAGCCAGCCCCGCGGCATGCTCCGGCGGCGGCACATCGCGGATGGCCGAGGTGCGGTACGTATTGTCGGCGAACATACGGGCCATGCGATGGCTGGTCAGGAAGCGCAGGAAATCAATCGCGATCGCGGAATGGGGAGAACTGCGCACCACCCCGAACGTCGCTTCCGGGCTGCCTTCCGTCTCGGCCCGGGGGCCGAGCACGAAGCGCCCGTAATCGGGATCGTCGATCGATGGCGCGGGCAGAGGGCAAATGCCGACGTCGAAATTCCTGTTGCGGGCGAAAACCGCATAATCCCAGGCGCCGGCAAATATCATCAGGGCGTTGCCCTGCAAAAAGGCGAAAAGGGCATCGTCACGCTGAAGCTGATAAAAACCCGGCGGCATGAGGGTGCTCACATCGCGCAGCAACGCCAACGCCGAGCGCAGTTCGGGCGTGGCGTAGTCGATCCGGCCCCCGAGAAGGGCACGCGCCTGTTCAGCCGGAGTGAGGGTGAATGTCTGCATCGGGCTGAGCGCGATGGCCAGTTTTTGCGTCTGGGAAGGAAGCAGACGGGCGAACAGATACTCGGCATACGGTCCGCAACTGGCGATGGTGACGAGATTGCGGCCTGTGCGCGCATTGTAGTCGGCGACCCGCCCGCCAAGCGCGCGCAGTGCGGCATAGTCGGACGGAGGCTCATCGGAACCGGTTACCGCCCGCAGCAATTGCCTGTTATAGAAAAGGCGGCTGGTGTTCAACTGAAGCATCACGGACTGCAACTCGCCCGTGGTCGGCACCCGTTCGAGCATGCTGGCTAGCCCGTCCACAAACGTCTCGCCCCAGGGAAGTCCCTCCAGCGAGGTACCCGTGTTCCAGCGATTCGGTTCGTTCGCAGCATCGGCCAGCGGCAGGAAATACCGGTTGATGTACTCCTCGTTGAGGCCATTCATTCCCAAAATATCGGGAGCGGTGCCGCCCACAAGTTGGGTTCGCACCCATGCGGGCCAGATGCGGACAGGGACGGCCACCTGCTCAACCCTGACATCCGGACGAAGTTCCTCGTAAGCCCGCGCAGCCTCATCGAAGGATTCTCTCATGCCTTCCTGCAGCAACCAATGGCCGATGCGGAGGGTCACGCTGCTGGCATCGGCGCCGGATGCGCGTCCGTGGATACGCGAGAGCACCTGCCAGAAGGACACGCCGACCGCGGCCATGAGCACGAAAACAGGCACAAGTATCTTTATTTTCGTTACAAATTTCACGGGATTCTCGACTCCTCGCGGCGGGTGGCTCCGGTTTCCATTCCGGCCAGACGCCGCCGCACGGCGCTCGTCCGGATGTCCTGGCGTTTCCCGTCGAGGAACGCCCGATAATGTGCGCTGGCCGTGATGTTGTCGTTCAGTCTGGCGGCAAGATTGGCGATCATGAGATCGACCTCGGCATTGCGAAAGGGGCTTTGGTAGCCGATGGCACGTCCGGCCTGCAGGTGCACGATGGCTGCGCGGGCATCGCGGCGGTCTTCCCATTCCAGACGGGCCAGGATCATGCGCAGGTCGCGGGCCGCCTCCGGACGGGTGGCAACGAGGGGCAGGCGAGCCGTGATCCGCCCGATGGCGTTTTCCGCTGGCAGGCGGGGTTCGTCCCAGGCGTCGAGGAGCGAGAGTTGCACGGCTGCCTGACCGGCCAGCGGATGCCCCGGATGATCCTGCATCAGCACCTGGTAAGCCGCACGCGCGTCCGCCGGGCGGGGTGGTTCGAGGTGATCCTGTTCGACCCGGGCGGCCAGAAACAAGGCCAGCAAAACGTCGTCTTCCGGAGCGCCATCGAAGGGTATGGACCGGCTGGCCACCGCCTTGAGCAGGGAATGTGCGACAAGGATATTGCCGGTGGTGCGCGGTTGACGAACGAGAAGCACCGAAGCATGCGCAATGGCAATACGTGCATCGCTCGGGGAAGCCTTTCGCAAACGGGCAAAGCTTTCGGAGGCTTCGTTGTAATCGAACCGGAGCGCCGTCTCCCACGGCGCAGGTTCTTCTGTCGCGGCAAACACACGGATCACCGGAATGCAGCATAACAAGCTCAACAGCAGAGTTCTCATATATTCGGAGCCACGTGGTGCGCGGGTCCCCCGGTTCCGTGAATCGGCCATAGACGTGCCAACAAAACAGGGTGATGACCCCGGACGAAGTGCAGGTGAGCGTGCCGATCCGCCAGGTTTCCGGCAGAGGGCGCGGCGTTCTCTGCGTGAGTCATCAGATGTTTGGCGTTGGATGCGGGACATTCCCGCCGAGCCGTTCGGCCAACTGGGCGCGATACAGGCTCGCCGGCTGCACGTGGGCATCGGGCGATTCGATCACGCCGCGAGGCCGGTCCGAGTATCGGCCATCCGAATACTTGCCGATGCTCCCGATGGCCCAGTTCTGCGCCGTGGGCGGTTTTTGTACGATGATGCGCCCGGCCACCTCGCAGTTCCAAAAAACCTGCTGCGCGCCGGACCAGCCATGCCCCGTCCCGTGATCCCCGCGATCCTGCACGATCATGTCCAGCGACTCGCGGATGTTATCGTAAAGCGAGCCGATGGCGAACCGCTCATGCGGACCGGAATCGTTGTACGAAAGCTCGGCAACACCGTCGAGAAACACATTGGGGCCGCGCGCCCGGTAGTTCGTAACGAAGGAATGACGGACGTTGCGCGTGCGGCAGTTTTCCACAAGCCCGTACTGGCCGCGCTGATGGAATCCGTAGCGGTAGCCGCCCTTGATCGGGGCAACCGGATCGAGCAGCGCGCTGTCCCTGATCGTCGTGAAAATGGCGGTGCGATCGGGGACAAATCCCACGTTGAAATGCAGCGCGACGACGTCGCGCACCCAGGCGTTTTCCACCGCCGTCAGGGTAACGCCCACCGTGGCGTGGTCCGTATCCTTTTTTTCCTGACCTTTCGTGTATTCGGAAACCAGTCGCAGGGATTCCACTCCGCATTCGGCGGCGCGGCGCGACTCCGCACGGTAGAGAAAGCCGCCGCCATACTGTTCGTCGAGCGCGATCATGAGCGGCGCATCCAGCGTCACCCGGCACGTGGCGGCATCAATGGCGGTGACAAAACGTTCCATCGCGAACGTGTATTCATCCGGTTTCCACTGGTGGAGCGCGCGGCCCGAGTCCGGATTGACGAGCGTGATGCGATCCATGCCGAGCGCGGCAATCCATTCGGGGGTGCCTGGACGGAGCACCACCACGCGGTCGCCGACGGAGAGGCTTTCGGTGTGTTCGAGAGTGAGGGTTTTTGTACTCCACGGAACATACGCGTCGGTCACGCGGCGTCGCGTGCCCCCGATCTCCGCCGAGCCGATGTGCGCGGGCGTCGTGCCGATGGCTCCGGCGGGCTTGCCGAGGCTGAGGTCGCCCACG
Organism: Opitutaceae bacterium; assembly: GCA_031266495.1. The sequence goes on along the minus strand of JAISAX010000323.1, from coordinate 331 downwards.
GTGATGAGTCCGCGGCGTTTTTTGCCCGTGGCGATGATGACGGTGCTATCGTTCTCCCCCGAGCCTTCGCCGCGCAGGACAACGCCGCCCGGCACGTGCAGCGAATCCGCCACGCGATAAACGCCGCGCCCGAGCAGGAGCGCGCCGTGGTGTCCGGCGTCGTTGGCGGGCAGCGCGGCGATGGCGTCGAGCGCGTCCTGGATGCGAGCACCGTCGTCGGGCGGCGTGCTGCCGGTTTCCACTACAACCGGTTCGAGTGTCCGGGCGACAGCCACCGTCGGCAGCGCCACGCCGCCGCCGTGATAACCGGCGCGGGAAAAGTCGGGGATCG
>JAISAX010000274.1 GCA_031266495.1 Opitutaceae bacterium | reverse complement strand
ACGCGACTGATGAAAGTGGCGCGGGCGTCCCGCCCGCCGACGGCGAAGCCGCCGGATCGACGTGGCACGGGCGTCCAGCCCGGGGCCGGCGCGAGGCGGGGGGGGGGGGGGCGGCGGGGGCGGGGGGGGGGGGGGGGGCGGGCCCCCCCCGCGCTTCGCGCCGTCCACGGGCTGGAAGCCCGTGCCACGTCGATCCGGCGGCTTCGCCGTCGGCGGGCGGGACGCCCGCGCCACTTTCATCAGTCGCGTAACGTCAGTCAGGGAGTCGCGACGCGGTTGGTTTCGGCGATGGAGAAGGAGCGGACGTGGCCGTCGAAGTAGGCGACGTGGCGGCGGTCGCCGTGGATGGGTTTGTCGGGGCATCTTTTGCCTGCGGAGATAAAGGCGGAATCCTTGTCGGCGGTGCGGAGCATCGAATTCGTCTTGAGGGATTCGGGCGGGTTGGAGGTGTCAACGGCGGACGGGTTTTCGATGGAATGGATGGAGTGTGGAGGAAAGCCCTTGTCCTTGTAGCCGAAGGGATGATTTTTGGGGTTCTCGTTGCTGGCAAATGGCACGGTGATAAAAGCGTATTCATCCTCGTTGTTGGCTTTGCGTTGCGCTTCCAGCACGCGTTGGGGTCCCGTCATGACGCCGATGGGCGCCTCGGTAATAATGTGGCCCGGTAGCGGCGTGGGTAACCCGAGATATGGGTGGATCCAGGTCATGAGATGATTGGCACGCCAGTTTGATCCCCCGATGGTGGTGTAAGAAAAGGGTTGGCTGGCGGAATTAACCGGACCGGGGAGGGCGCCGTTGCGCGATTCGGAGGTGTAGGCGAGGACGGCAAATGCGAGTTGACGCATCTGGCTGAGGCCTTCGACGGCTTTGGCCTTGTTGCGCACGGAACTCACGACCGGGATGAGGATGCCGGCCAGGATACCGATGATGGCGATGACCGTGAGGAGTTCGATCAGGGTGAAGGCGGAACGAACGGACCGGGTGGAACGAACGGAACGAACGGACGAGGTGGACCGGGGAGAGGCGGGCTGGTGGTCGGGCATGGCTTCGGGAAACATGGCGGAACAATCGTCCGGGATGGCGTCATGGCGCAACCGGCGACAATTTTAACTCGTTAAAATCCGGCCCGTCGCTTGTCTTTTCAACGATGCCGCCACCCGACGCACCTGTCACCCTGCAAACCATCGCCGACCGTGCGGGCGTCACGCGGGCGCTGGTGTCGATGGCATTGCGCAACTCCTCAAAAGTGGCGGCGGCCACGCGCGAGCGGTTGCAGGGGATCGCGCAGGAGTTGGGTTACCGGCCCAATCCCATGGTGCGGGCGCTCATGACGAGCCTGCGCACGCAGCGGGAGGCCTTGTGCGAGGCTGCGCTGGGATTCATCACCGTGTTTCGCGAGCGCGACTACTGGCGGACGTTGCAGGTGTATCCCGAATATTTCGACGGGGCGGCGAGGCGCGGGCTGGAATTGGGCTATCGTGTGGAGCATTTCTGGTTGGGCGACTACGCGGGTCATCCCGGACGGCTGGGGCAAGTGCTGAAGGCGCGCGGCATTCGCGGCGTGCTCGTGCCGCCACTGTCGCGAGGGCAACGCACGCTGGAGGCGGTCAACCTGGAGGATTTCAGCGTAGTGACATTTGGATACTCGCTGGCACGGCCAAATCCGCCACGGGTGTGCAACCACCATGTGCAGACGGTGGAGACGGCCATGCGCAAACTCGCGGAGCGCGGCTACCGTCGCGTCGGCGTGATGGTGCACGAGGGCGAAACGCGGCAGGTCAACATGCTCTGGTCGGCGGGTTTCCATGTGGCGCGGCTGCTCATGCCGGAGCTGGAGATCGTGGAGTTCCCGTGGAGTACAGGCCGGCGGGGTGAATGGTCGGAGCGGGCGTTCCGGGCGTGGTTTGCGCGGCATAATCCCGAGGTGATCGTCGGATTGACGCGGGAGGTGTGGGGCTGGGTGCAGAATCTGGGCAAGCGTGTGCCCGATGAGTTGGGGTTCCTGCATCTCGATTGTCCGCGGACGGAAATCTTTTCCGGCATGTGCCAGAATACGACGAAGCTCGGCATCGCGGCGGTGGAGTTGCTGGCCAGCCTGGTGGAGGGAAACGTCCAATGTGAAAAGGCGGAGCCGCGGGTGCTTCTTATCGCGAGCGATTTTCTGGAGGGGACGACGCTGCGGCCGGCAGGGGAGCAGGGGGGGGGGAATTAAGAACTGATGTTACGTGAAATCATAAAATTACACAGAGGCACGGAGAAGGCACAGAGATTGAGGAGGTCCAAACGACTTCGCGTGTTTTCATTCAATCAATTTTGTATCAAATAGATAAAAATTCTTTTTCGCGAATAAATTTCCTCTTTTGCCGGACGGGCCTCCTCAAACTCTGTGCCTTCTCCGTGCCCTCTGCACTGCTATCCTGAGGAGTAGCTCATTTTTGGGAGGATTTTGTATATGGCGGTCATGCAGCCATTTTTGAGAGTTGATCGACATCGGCCTGATGGGCGACGAGGAATGCAGTGACGATCCTGCGGCCATTGTCGGTGAGAAGCCAGCGGTGTGTGTCGGAGACTTTTTTGAGCAGGCCGTGTGCGCGGAGCAGGGCGAGTTGGCGGGTGATGGCAGCGGACTGGCGTTTTTTGTCGGAAGCGGAGGATGCGGGCGGATAGAGCAAGGGGCGAAGGTCGCGATTGCGCAGGCCGTTGAGGGCAAACTCGCCGCGACTGATGGCTTCCGGCAAGGAGCCATCGGAGGGAGCCCACGGGTTGAGAGCGCGGTAACGTTGTCCGTCCACGATGTGTGGCCGGCACACAGGGCGGGCTTCCTGTGCGAGGGGGGTTTTGCCGGTGACGCTGGCCAGGGCTCCAAGGTAGCGGCTGTTGGCCGCGCGACTGACTTCGGCGCGTCCTCTTCGCTTGCGGCTCCGCCGCTCTGTGCCCTTCGCGATCTTCGTGTAAAAAATCAAAGGTTCCGGACGCCGGTCTCAGAACGTGTGCGTCACCAGCCCGGAGCGCAGCTTCGGCTCGAACCAGGTGCTCTTCGGCGGCATGATCTGGCCGGCGTCGGCGATGTCCATAAGCTGGCCGATCGTCACCGGATACATCGAAAACGCCACTTCCACCCCGCCTTCGGCATCGACGCGTTTCACGAGTTCGCCCGTGCCACGGATGCCGCCGACAAAATCGACGCGCTTGCTTGTGCGCGGATCGTCGATCCCGAGCAGCGGCGCGAGCAGCCGGTCCTGGAGCACGCTCACATCGAGTCGCGACACCGGATCGGCATCCGGCGCGGCGATGCAACGCAGCCCGTACCACTTTCCGCCCAAGTACATGCTCACCTTGCCCACCGCGTCGGGCGACGGCGCGGCGCCTTCCTCGAGCCCGAAGGTCGCCTTCACCGCAGCGAGAAACGCCTCCGGCGTGCGTCCGTTCAGGTCGGCGACGATGCGGTTGTAGGGCAAGATCTTCAGCTCGCTGGCCGGGAACAGCACACAAAGGAACCCGTTGTAATCCTCGGCGCCGGTGTGCTGCGGGTTGCGTTCGCGGCGTAGCCGGGCCACGCGGGCCGCGCTGGCGGCGCGGTGATGGCCGTCGGCGATGTAGGTGAGCGGCACGGACACGAAGGCCTGCACGATATCCGCCCCGCCGCCGATCCGCCAGACGGTGTGCCGGATGCCGTCGGGCGCGGTGAAATCGTAAACCGGCTTCGTCTTCACGGTGGCATCGACGATGGCCGTGACGGCGGCCTCGTCGCGGTAGGTGAGGAACACCGGCCCGGTGTTGGCGCCGAGTGTGTCGATCAGTTTTGTCCGGTCGTCCTCCTTGTCCTTGCGGGTCTTCTCGTGCTTCCTGATGAGCTCGGCGTCGTAATCCTCGACGTTGCAGAGCGCGACGACACCGCGCTGCACGTGCGTCCCCATCTGCTGCTGATAGATGTAAACGGCGGGACCCGTTTCGCGGACGAGCACGCCGTCCGCCTGGAGTTTGAGGAAATTCTCGCGGGCCTTTGCGTAAACGGTGTCGCTGTACGGATCGGTGCCGGCGGGCAGGTCGATCTCGGCGCGGTCGACATGGAGCAGGCTGCGCGGCTTGCCGACGGCGAGCGCGGCGGCCTCGGCGGCGTTGACGACGTCGTACGGGACGCAGGCCACTTCTTCGACATGTTGCGGGAGCGGGACAAGACCCTGAAATGCACGGATACGCATAAAACCGGCGATGCAAACGCCCGCCGCCGCCACCGTCAAGCGAGGCGATCCCCTCCGCCAGAGAGAACTGGACCTCCCGCAAAAGTCGGATAAAGTCTATGGAGTTTGATGCGTGCGTCATCAGTGGAGAAGCGCCAGCGGATGATTAGCTTGGCGGCGTTGTGTTGTTGCGGCCATGCGGCGACCTCGGAGCGCATGTGCTCAATGTCAGCGATGCGCCGGTCCAGGCACTGCTTGACCCGACTGTTGATTTCTATTTCCGCGATGTTCAACCAGCTTCCGTGTTTGGGCGTATACACAAACTCGAAGCGCTCCAGCAACGCGCGCGCTTGCGCCGGGGGCAGCGTTTCATAGACGGAGCCAGCGGTGTGCGTGGTGGGATTGTCCTGCACCAGCGTGATTTTCTCCGCCCCGGGCCAGTGCGCCGAGATTGATTGCAGGAAGCCGGTCCAGTCGGCGGCTTTCTTCGTGGAGATGACTTCGGCCAGGCGCTTG
>JAISAX010000269.1 GCA_031266495.1 Opitutaceae bacterium | reverse complement strand
GAGGGGAGGAGGCCATCGGCGCGGGAGCGCCTGGCGAAACTTGCGACGCCCGCGAATGACTCAACCAACGGGCAACGTGCGGCGGGCTTCGCACAGCGAGCGTCGCTTGCGACGCCCCTGCTGGCGACCCGCGTAACATAACATCAGTCGGTCAGCCAATAACTGACGCTACGCGCGCAGCCGGCTGCGCAGGACAAACGCGCCCGCCAGCACCAGCAACCCGCAGGCCAACGCAACCGCCGCAGGCTCGGGTACGACGTTCAGCACTACAATGTCATAAAAATTCCCGCCCTTCTGAATCGCCTGCCACGTCGAACCGTCCGCGTTTTGCGTGAGCAGCGTGTAGCCCAGCGTCCCGGTGCTCTCCTCCTCCCCGATCATGGAGCCGGAAATCAGCGCGGCGGCGTCGAAATTTTCCAGCGTGCCCGCGTGTTCGGCCACGACTTGCGCGAGGAACGCGTTGCTGAAATCCACCGTCACCGCGCTGGCGCCGGTGAGGGTCAGGCTGGACGCGGTGATGGCGTCGCCGATCACGTCGAGCGTGAACGCGAGGTCCGCGTTGTTCAGTATCAACGTATCCATGACCGACGCGCCCTGGCTGGTCCAGGTGGCGTCCGTGATCGAAAATGTGGACGCCACGTTCGCGCCTCCGCGAAATGCGCCCGACACCCGCGTCTCCGTGCCCTCAACGTAAATGGCCGCAACCGAACCGACGCTTTCCGTCGCCAGCGATTCGTAAAAAATCCCCGTGTCGCTGGCCCCTTGAGCGCCGTCCCGGATGGTCACCTTCATGGTGGTGGCGTTCGCCTTCCCCTGAATCTGGCTCGAGATCAGCGCTCCCGTGTGCGACGCGAGCGTGCCGCCGGAAATCGTGAGGGAACCCAAGGCATTCGGGATACCCGAAGAATCCTGGATTTGCACGGCGTTCAATTCTCCGAAAATCGTCGAACCCGAAATGTTGGCCGTGCCGCCTTGCCCTATGTTGACGCCGGTTCCCCCCTCGCCCACGCCGCGAAACACGCCGCCCGCGCCCGCCGAAATTTCGCTTCCTTCATTGAGCACAATGAGGGCGTACCATGCCTCGACCGAGGCGCCCGCGCCGATGTTAATGATTCCTCCGGACCCCGCATGTGCTCCCGATCCGGCCAAGTGCCGAAGTCGCGTATTGGTTCCGGTGTTCAGTGTGCCTCCGGACGTCGTCATGATTGCAGGGCTGGTTGTGCGCGGCGCTTCGCGGTTTTCAATGATTGTGACACTTAACGAATCCGTCGCTTCAACAACACTGTCGGGACTTCCCGACTGTATTCCTATTGGCGCGGCCGCGTCACCGGCATACAGGGTGACGGCGGTGTTTGATCCGAGAGACATCTGGCCGCCCGTCGCCGCGTAGATACCCCGGACGTTACCGGAAATCGAAATCGGGGAGGCCTCGGAACCACCAACAACCTGAAGAGCCGTCGCTGTGAACGAGGCATTGGCGCTGGTCTCTATTCCGCTGTAATTTGTGTTGATGAGGGAACCGTTGCCCAAGTCCATGCTGCTGCCGTTGCCGGCAACCTGAACGGTTGCTACGGATGTGCCGGTCGAGGAAATCGTGACGCCGCCGCTGGCCGGGTTGACAACGATGGAGCCGCCGTTGAGCGCATACAGGGCGCGTGCGTCCGCCACGCTGGCGCTGACGGTGTCGCCAGCCTGAAACGTGAGCGTGGCTTCGGGGCCGGATGCCGTTTGCGTGCCCGCGTAGTCGGTGGCGAAAAGCCCGACCGGGGCGAATGGGACGAAAGCGGCGAGGGCCGCGACGAGGATGGTTTTTGTCAGGTGCATCGAAGGAATTTGGTTTTGTATATATTTATGAATTTATCGAAAGACTCTTCCGTAAATCTTCCAGTTTGGAAGAAAACAGAGCACAGACTGTTTTACTGTCAATCTTCCAATTCGGAAGATAAGTGAAACGACCCACCGCCTCGTTCAAACCTGCCAGAGGAGCCAATTTGATTGGGCCGGCCATTCGTCGCCTGCGTCGGGAAGCGCGTCCGAAGATCACGCACATGGATTTGATTGCCCGGCTCGAAATTCTGGGCGTGCCGCTCAGCGAGCCGGTTTTGTCCAAAATCGAAAACCAGCAACGCGCGGTTCTCGATTACGAGGTAAAGGCGTTTGCGCACGCGTTGTCCGTCCCCATCGAATACCTCTATTCCCGTCCGTAACCCCCCCCCCCCCCCCCCCCCCGGACTCACCGCGCCTGCCCGGCGCGAAACAGCAGCGGAGTCAGCCCGGTGTGTTCACGGAAAACGCGAATAAAATACGAAGGAGTGGCGAAGCCGCAGGCCCAACCCACCTCCGCGATGTTGTAGCGCGAATCGGCCAGCAACTCCTGCGCGGCCCGCACCCGTTCGCGGCGTATCCACGTGTTGAGCGCCACGCCCCGCTCGCGGTGAAAACGCCGCGACAGATGATCCGGCGTGCACCCGAGCCCCTTCGCCAGGGTGGCGACCGACAATGCCGGATCGGCAAGATGAGTGTGGGCGAGCTTTTCCGTCTCGACCACGAGCGCCGATCCGGCGGGCGCCGTCTGGGCAGGCCGCTGCAACTCGCCGAGGACAGTCAAGAGGAACGCCTCGACCAGCGCCTCCGTGTAACGCTTTTGTTCGGCGCGGGGCACGCCCTCCTCGCGCGCGGCGATGTCATCAAGGTAACGGAGCGCATCGCGCCCGCGGGTGCCGGGGACCAGAGCAGTACCACAACCCTGGATACGGCGGGCGGGATCGGCCCGCGCGCGATGCAGGCAAATGCCGTCACTGCGGTGCATGCACACCAGCAGTCCGTAAGGAACGCGCAAATCGCGCGGCGTCTCCGCATGTGGCACCCCGCGCGGCATCACGCACACATCACCCGTGCGCACGCGGAACGCCCCGCCCGGGCAAACGAAATCCGTGCCACCGCCCGTCTGGATAAAAAACTCGGGCGTGGAATGAAAATGCGCGCCAGGCTGCGGACGACGCAGGCCGATTTCCGGCGCCACGTACACGCGCAACCTTCCGGCGCGCAGCCGTTCGAGCGTGCGCGAAAGGTCGCGCCCGAATTCCGTGCGAGGATCGGCGGCGACGCCCTTGCCGTCACCAGGGTGGCTGGCGCGGACGGCACGAGGCTTGCGAGTGACGCGGGTGTTGCAGGTAACGCGGGTAGTGCGGGTGGCGGCGTTCACGGGATCGGAAATTTGATATAAATCGCGGAGAAATACGATCCCTCATTCTTGGCGACGCGAACCACCGGGGCTTGATTTGCCCCCTGTTATCTCTCGCGGACTCATGCCGCCGGCGCACTGCCGGCGCGACACAGGTTCGCCTGCAACCGTATCATAAAATTATCATGAGCCATTCCGCAACCACACCGATTCGCGTCACCGTCTGGGGCGAGTATCGCCACGAAAAGAAAAACCCGAAAGTCTCCGCCATTTATCCGCAAGGCATGCACGAGGCTATCGCCGCGCCCCTGCGCAGCCAGCCCGGCATCGAGGCCCGCACCGCCACGCTCGACGAACCCGAGCACGGCCTCACGCAGGAAGTCCTCGCCGCCACCGACGTCCTCGTCTGGTGGGGCCACATGGCCCACGGCGACGTGCAGGACGAAATCGTGAAGCGCGTGCAGAAACGCGTCCTCGAAGGCATGGGGCTCATTGTCCTGCACTCCGGCCACTACTCGAAGATTTTCAAGGCCCTCATGGGTGCCACCTGCTCGCTCAAGTGGCGCGAATCCACCGACAAGGAACGCCTTTGGACCATCAATCCCGCGCACCCCATCGCCGCCGGCCTCCCCGAGCACTTCGAGCTTCCCGCCGAGGAAATGTACGGAGAACCCTTCGGCATCCCGACGCCCGACGAACTGGTGTTCATCTCCTGGTTCACCGGCGGCGAAGTCTTCCGCAGCGGCGCCACCTGGCAGCGCGGCAACGGGCGCGTTTTCTATTTCCGGCCCGGCCACGAAACGTATCCGACCTACCACGACATCAACGTGCAAAAGGTGATCGCCAACGCCGTCCGCTGGGCGCGTCCCACGGTCAACATTGCCGACATTTGCCCGCGCGTCGATTCGCTGGAGCCGCTCCCCGCCGATCCCGAAGCCGCCGCACGTCCGACCGTCGGACACCGCTAAAGCATCCATCCTCTGTACGCACATATCTTCCTCGCCTCCCCCCCCCCCCCGCAGGCCACACGGACCTGTGTGTGTGTGTGTGGGGGGGGGGGGGGGGGGGCGGAATATTAAATGAAGGCATGTGCGTATCGCCTGCCCAAAAACATACACCCGATTTACCAATTATTACCACCACCAGAAAAAAAGCCCCCGACCGAAACCCCCCCCCCCGCACCC
>JAISAX010000248.1 GCA_031266495.1 Opitutaceae bacterium | reverse complement strand
GACGAGAAGGCCACGCTCTGGGGCGGCGTTATGACGGCCACGGCGGTCGGTCTCGGCGTGAAGGGCGCGGTCATCGACGGCGGCATCCGCGACACGCACCAGATTCTCGAAAAGAAGTTTCCTCTTTTCTACAAGCACCGCATCCCGAACGGCTCGCTCGGGCGCTGCCTGATCACGCACTACCAGATTCCGATCAAGATCGGCGACGCGGTCATCCGTCCCGGCGACGTGATCCTCGGCGACATCGACGGCGTGGTCGTGGTGCCGCGCGACATCGCGCACGAGGTGCTGCTCCGCGCCGAGGAGATTCGCGGCAACGAGAAGAAGATTTTTTCGTGGGTCGCCGAAGGCCAGACGCTGCGCGAGATCACGGAGAAGGGCGGCTATTTCTGAACAATTCTAGGTCCCGGGTCCCGGATGCCGGATGACCCTGAACGAACCACGGATTGGTAACTTCAGTTGGTAACTACTGCCAATCCGGATAAAAAAACCGGACGGCACGGATTTCGCCAAACTGTTTCCCGGAGTATCCCGCTTCTCCTCCCCCCCCCCCGTCGCCTTATCGTCCTCGTAGATTTCGTCGATACCTGTCGAACCGCGTAATATCAGGAAATAACCGATGTTACGCGGAAGGCGTTGGTTCTTCGACGTTTTCGATGGAAGCAGGGGGGGGGGGGGACGGCGGGAGAGGTGACGATATTGGCCATTGGCGCGGAAGCGCCTGGGACCGCCGGCATCTTGCCGGCCCCGGTGGAGTGGCAGCCAGTGGCAGCCAGCCGTTCCCGCGGGAGGGCGAACGGGGTCAGGCCGAAGAATGTTAATTTTATACGATAACAGCATGAAGGAGAAAGAGTACCCGCATTCCCAAACTACAACGATGGAACACAAGAATTAACATTCTTCGGCCTGACCCCTTCGGTTTTCTCTCAGTATCCAATTCAAAACTACCGTTCCGCCCCCGTTCGAGCTGCCAAAAATCATGCCTGTGCCGCGGTGTTGTTCCCGGCGCCCTGCGTTCTTCGACGCTCTGAAACAGAATCGACGAACGGGGGGCCGGCGGGGGAGAGGCGAGGGGCGCAAAAAATGAGGGCATGGTGTGGAGTGAAGGTGTCGGACAAGGCAAGCCGTCGTTTGCGCGAGTCGTTGCCCATAGGAACTGTACTGAAATAAACAGAGCAAATTTGCCTGGTCTTGAAGAGCGAGCCAGCGTCGCTGACCCGGTCATTTATTCACAATCCGGTAAACTCCCTCGTCAGCTCCTTGGCTCGCTCTTCAATCCCGGCGCATCTTTGCTCTGTTTCTTTCATTACAGTTCCTTATTCCAGCAAATAACGCCACGCCTCCACCAAACGAACACCGGGGGGGGGGGGGTAGGACGCGGCGGCGCGACCCAATGGCAGTTCGTGCGCGACCAGGACGCGTTCCGCGTCGGGATGTGTTTTCCCGGCCCATTCGAGCGCGGCGATTTCACGCGCCCACGTGGCAGGCGATTCCACCGACCACGCGACATTGACGAGCGTTTCCGGCGAATCGTCATTCAACACAAGATCGATCTCACGCTGCTCGCCCGACATCCATGCCAAATCCTCGCGCCTTCGCCGCCAGTGCAAAAACACCGCGCTTTCCAGTTTTCGCCCGACATCGATGTTTTTTTCCGCCACAAACGGATAACCCAACGCCCAATCCATCGCGTGCAATTTCTTCGGTTGCATTGCCCGCTTGCGCAACGACCGCTCCGCCACCGGCAACGTGAACAACACATACGACTCTTCAAGATACCCGAGGTATTGGTAAAGCGAGTCCTTCGAGAGCGCGAACCCCTGCGAACGAAAATCGTGGTAAAGCTTGTGGACGCTGAGCAACGTCGCCGGCTGCGCAAGACAGTGCTTGAGCAACAGGCGCAACACTAGCGGATTCGATACCTTGTAACGATCCACCAAATCCCGGTAAAAAACCAGGTCCACATACTCCTTGAGAATGCGTGGGCGCAGTTCCGGTTCCGCCGGAACGAGCTCCGGCAATCCGCCCGTCGCCAGATAATCCTCCAGCGCCGCCACCAAACGGCTCTCCGAGGCGCGGGAATACGGCACATGGCGAATCCCGCGAAACGTCAGGAACTCGGCGAACGAGAACGGAAAAACTTCAAACGAGATGCTGCGTCCGCGCAATCCCGTCGCCAGCTCGCGGGACAACAAATGCGAGGAGGATCCGGTGACAAAAATGCGAACGTCCTCGTTGTCATACAGCCGTCGGACATACGTTTCCCAACCGGACACGTTCTGGATTTCGTCAAAAAAGAGATGCCTCGTTTTGTCCGAGAAATCTGGATACAACTCCTCGTGGGCGCGGAGAATCATGTCCAGTTCTTCGAGCCGGATCGGGAACAGGCGGTCGTCTTCGAAATTGAGGTGGATCATTTGTTGACGTGCGACGCCTCCGGATTCCAGGCGGCGCATGGTTTCGTAGAGCAGCCAGGTTTTTCCGCTGCGCCGGATGCCGACGAGGGTCACGATTTTGTTCAGGTTCAGGGGTAATTTCAGAGTGCGCGGGGTGGTTTCCGGGAGTTTGCGGTTCGTTGACTGGGTGAGAACATATTTCAAGCTTTCCTTGTCCATAGGGAAAGGATTGCTCAATCCTTTCCCTATGGACAAGGAAAGAATGAGCCGTCACGTTGTTTCCGCCAAAAGGCCGAGGGAGTCACGCCGTTTTGCCGGCCTCTCTCCTTCATGCTGTTATCGTCTAAAATTAATATTCTTCGGCCTGACCCCGTTCGGCTGCGCCCCCGTTCGGCTGCGCCGGGAAAAACCGGGAAAGTAACCGGTGTGCAGGCAAGACGTTTTCCATTTGCTTTCCGTCCGCGAAAATACTCTCTCCATTCGCCCCGACACCATAAGGGCGGAAATCACCAAATGACCCATTATCAAATCCAGACTTTATGGGACTGATCTGTGACCGGTTTCTACGCCCACATTGATGGTGTTCCGGGGCTTCCATTCAAAACCGGACCTTCTGAACGATCCAATCATGAAAAACGAAATTATCATCAAGGACACACATCGCGGCCTTCGGTACGAGGACGGCGTGATGAAGGAAATCCTCGGTCCTGGCCGCTACGAGTTGCCGGGCAAACCGTTGTTTTCGTTCGTGCGGAAACCGAAAGTTGAAATTGTCCTCGTCGATGTGCGCGAGCGCGACCTGACCATCAAGGGACAGGAAATCCTCACCGCCGACAAAGTGGCGATCCGGGTGAGCATCATCGTGCAATTCAAAGTCACCGATCCGGTGGCGGCGTTGCACCAGGTGAGCAATCACGACGACCGCCTCTACAGCGACGTGCAACTCGCCGCGCGCCGCTCACTGGCTTCGATGACACTCGAGGAAATCCTTACCAATCGCACGCGTCTCAGCGAAGACATCCTGCGCGACGTGAAAGGCGCCGCCGCAGGCTACGGTGTCGGCATCCTGCGCGCTGACGTGAAGGATCTCGTGTTTCCGGGCAACCTTCAGGAAATCATGAACAAGGTTTTGGCGGCGGAACGTCTGAGCCAGGCGCAACTGATCGAGACACGCACGAAAGCCGAGCAGCAAAAGATCGAGGCCGAGGCGAAGGCGAAAATCAAAATCATCGAGGCGGGCACGGCGGCGGAGACCGACGCGAAAGCCTCCGGGTCGCTTGCCGCCACGCGCCTGAAGCAGGCGCAGGCGGAAGCCGAGGCATTGAGTATTCGCAACGAAGCCGAGATTCGTGCCCTCCGCGAACAGGCACAGGCTGCCGAAGCCTATACGCGCCATCCGGCATTGTTGCGTCTGCGCGAGCTGGAGGCGCTTGCCGCGATGTCGAAAAACGCGAACGCACGCATCATGATCGGTTTCGACAAACACGCGGAATTGGCAGGCGAAGCGAGACGCGAGATATGAGGCAAGGCAGCGGGAAAAGCTGAAGGGGTCAGGCCGAAGAATGTTAATTCTAGACGATAACAGCATGAAGGAGAAAGAGTACCTGCATTCCAAATTACAACGATGGAACACAAGAATTAACATTCTTCGGCCTGACTCCTTCGGCTTTCCCGCGTACAGTCTGTATTCGTTTTTTTGCGACAATCGTTTTTTCAACGCCCGCGGCTCCGCCATCGGCCGCGGCCCGGGCCACGTATGATGCCGCTCACGCGTCGGGCATGATTGCCTTTGTGGCGACGGCGGCAGCCGCCTCCTTGATGAGCGGGGTGAGGAAGCCGGGGGGCAGCGGGGCTTTCTGGGAACCGGGCCATGTCCGCGGCGCGTCGTTGTAGGGACGCAGATAATCAATGGCGCGGCGGAGACTGGCGCCATTGGACGCGCTCCAGCTCCACAAGTCGTCGCCGAATCTCGCCGCGTGACGGGCTATCTGGGCATGGCCGCGGAGGTTGAAAAGGCTGTATCCAAGGGCATCCGCGCGGGTGAGTTCCTCGGGCTGGCTGCCGTCGGGTTTGATCTGGAAAGCGATGCGGTTTTTGGCTTCGTCGCAGAACTGGCGCGCGAGGTCATCGCGTCCGCAGTAACGGGCAATGGGGATGATTTGCGCGAGGAACCAGGTGCCGTGGTTGTTTTTCATGGCGCGTTCGGCGAGGGCGTTTTTCGCCGTGGACAGCCAGTCGAACATGGCGCGAAACCAAGCTTTGACAGAGGCCGTTTCCGGGGGGGTGAGCGCGGGGGAATCGTCGAGCAGGCGCAGGGCGTCGATCACCTGGGCGAGGCAGCGGGAATCGAGCACGCCGGCGGGGTTGCCGCGGTTGCGATTGTGGCCGGGGCGGATTTGCGCGAAGTCCATGTGCGGATACATGCGGGTGGCCGGAGTGATGAACCAGGCGCGCAGCCATTCACCGGCGCGGAGGGCCGCGGGTTCGTCGCGGTTGAGGCGCCAGGCCGCGGCGAGTTTTTCCACGGTGCGGGCAAGGGTCAGGATGCGGTGGTCGTCACCAAGGGCGAATTGCGCGTGGTTGACGTCGCCGTCACGGCGAATCCAGGGGAGTCCGTCGGGCCTGGCGGGATCGGGCCACCAGTAACGGGCGTAGCTCACGAAGTCGTGCGGGTCGCAGCCGTGCGGGATCCGGGTTTTTTCAACGACCGTGGTGATGGGGACGTGGAGGGCGGCCGGGGCGGCGGCGGCGAGTGTCGCGAGTTCGTCCCGGTCGAGCAGCCAGGGGGCGGATGCGCGGGCCGGGGGAATGGCGGTGGCGAGCAGGGCAAGGGCGGGCGGCATGAGGCGTGGCAGGCGGAAGGCCGGACGGAATCGGGACAGGTCCATCATGAGATAATGAATACACCGGGGTTTCGGACGCCAGAGGAGAGGAAGGGGAAGGTGTGTGTGGGGGGGGGGGGGGAAGGGTGCGCGTCATTGGCAACCGTTCCAGACTTCGCTTTGGTTGACCAGTAACCGGAATCCGGCGAGCGTGAAGGGGCGGACGCTGGCATCGGCAAAGAGCACGTTCATCTGGCCGCCGTGCCGGAACGCAAGCTCGGTCAGGTCGGCAATGGAGGTCGCGGCGAGGTCGGGTTGGACCAGGGCCCATTTGGCAACGGTTGTGGAGGAGGGGGGAGTGTTGCCGCTTTTCACAAGCGCTTCCACGACGATGGGGGCGCGGGTGGGTTCGGTGATGGAGGAGAGCGGGCGCGGCGCCTTCGCGTTCGTGCCCTTGTCGCCGATCAGGGCGCCGGTGGCCATGCTGGTGCAGCTCAGTTCCGCTCCTGTCAGTCCGTTGTGATTGGCGGAGGGGCATACGAATATGGTGTTGGCGAGCGAGGTGTCGGTCTTGCCCCGGAGCGGGAACCAGGCGCGCAGGGCTTTTGTCCAGATGACACTGGCGGTGGCGGGTGGCACGGGCGCTGGCGAGGCGGTGGGCAACAGGCCGCGGTTGTCGTCGGCATACGCGATGAGCGCGAGGCCGATTTGCCGCAGGTTGGAGGCGCATTGGGCTTTGCGTGCCGATTCGCGCGTTTTGCCAACGGTCGGGATGATGATCGCGGCAAGGATGCCGATGATCGCGATGACCGTCAGCAGTTCGATGAGCGTGAAGCCGCGGGAGCGCGGAATGCTCGGGGAATGGCGCGGGAAAATGGAGGGGGGATTCATGGTGAATGGATTCATCAGGGGGGGGGAGGAGGATTGTGTTGTTATTTCGTGGCGCGACGGAAGCGCGCGGCCAGCAGCGCAAGCGTAACGGAAAATCCGATACCGATGGCCGTGCTGCGCGGCTCCGGGACGGAAGTGAGCGTGATGGTCATGTTTTCGAGCGTGATGCCGTCGATGCCGTTGTTGCGCATTCCCGCGATGACGAAGGTGTCAAACGAGAACCAGGCGGCGGGGTCCTTGTCCTCAACGGTGAGAGAGGCGACAGTGGCGCCCGTCGTGCCATTGAGGATTGTGAAGGTGAGGCTCATGGCGGCGTCGGAGGCGCGGGCGAGCGTGAAGACACCGGTGTAAAGAGTCGCGGCGGCAAGGCCGCCGGAAGAATCAAGGCCGGTCGCGGAGGAAGTCCCCCGGCCAACGTCAGTGTAAACATCGGTGACGGTGGTGACGAGGGCGGTATTGGCGGCATCGCGTCTTGAGAATACCATGACGGTGTTTGCGCTGTTGGCGGGGGGAAGCGGGTTGATACCCATCATGTAGCCTTTGTAGTTGCTGAAGGCGGTGTTGCTTACGCCGTGATTGTCGGCTGAGACGCGCGTATTCCCGTCGGCAGTACCCGTCGAGCGGGAATCGAGAAAGGCGAAGCGCAAAATGTTCTGGGTGCTGGCAAGAGCGCCCGTGAGTGAGAAGTCGAAGCGCGCCTCCAGGGTGTCGCCAACGCCGAGGGAGACGGATTCGCCGGGGGCAGTGAACGAGGTGAGCAAATGGGCCGAGTTCGTGTCAACCGTCAGGCTGATGCGACCGCCGTTGGAGGTGTCATAGGTGACGTAGGAGGCGGTCCTTCATGAATACCATGCGGAGCTTGCCGGCAGATCCGTCGCGGTGCGGTCGGGACTGGTGAACTCCTCCGAGAGAAGGGTTGCGGCGGAGTTCTGCTGTTCGTGGGAAATCCCGGCGAGGTTGCCGCCTTCGGTGCGGGTGGTTTCGTTGAGGGTGAACGTGTCCTGGACGAGCACGACCGTCTGGACGGCGAGAGCCTGCGCCGCGGCGGCGAAGGCGAGACAGGTCACGGCGCGGGAAGCACCGGTGAACAGGGCGGGGAGGGTTGGGTTTTTCATGGTGAGCGAGGTTGGTTGCGAAGAAACGCCTGGTTCAGGCAAATCTTCCGTGTTGAGCTAGCTAGCATAACACGGAAAGCAAGCTTTTTGTCGCGCAAGGAGGAAATCGAAAGTCGCTTCCCGTTGTGGGAAAAATCGGAAAAGACAGGGCTTACATCAGTGCCAGCGCACCAAAAGAACTCGTCGAATTGATCGACGCACGGGCTGAGGCACTTGGTTGGTCGCGCGCCCAATTTGCCGTCGCAGTTCTCGAATACTGGCGGACAAATGGAGCAAAACCTGTTGTCCGGATCGATGAGACCATGGCCCCGGAAGTAATGGCCAGGTTTGCCGCAAAAAAATCCTCCAGGAAATCGGGCTGATTTTTCCAAGGCCCGCCGGGTAATCCAGAGACGGCGCACGGCGCACGGCGGGGGGGGGGGGGGTGGGAGGGGGGGGTAGGGAAGGGTGAGGGTAGGGGAAAC
>JAISAX010000150.1 GCA_031266495.1 Opitutaceae bacterium | reverse complement strand
TGCCTCCTCGCCGGCAATCACCCGCGGATGGCGGGCATCGGGCTTTCGGCGATGAGTTCGTCGAGGGTTTTCGTGAAAAATTCCCGTTGCCGCTGCGCCTTCAGTTCCCGGTCGTAGCGGTGCACGATCGGGTCGGCATCGACCAGCGGCGCCGGACCGGCCGGGGGGCCGCCGTGGTCGTCGTCCAGTTGCTTGAAATCGGCCAGCGTCATCCGGTTGAGCGGACGCGCCGGCTGGTAGCGCAGCTCCGTGCCGGTGCCTTCATCGGACGGCGGCACCGGCGACAGCAGCGTCATCTGCACGAGCCGGTTGAGGCACTCGTTGAGCACCTGCGTCGGCACGCCCAGTTGCGCGCCCAGGTCCGACGCGGTGCAAGGCGGCAGGCAGTCGCGGAAACGCCGCCCGATGCGCAGGAGCACCGTCAGCGAAAGCCGCTCGCGCATCGATTCGGCCAGCGTGTTCCAGGCCGCCTGGCTGTTGCGGTATTGCACGTTCTGCACCGCGTAGCTGACCTGCCCGCCGAGCAGGATGAACAGCCAGAAGATATACAGCCCGAACATCAGGATGGGCAGGATGCCCAGCGACCCGAAAAAGCTGCGCTGCTGCACCACCTTCGACAGGTAGAGAAAGGCGAGGTAGTTGTTCGCCACGACCAGCGCGGCCACGACCGCCGCTCCGGTCGCCGCGCCGCGCCAGAGCACGCGCGTGTTGGGGATAAACTTGTAGAAAAGCGTCAGCACGCCCGCCAGCATCATGATCGACAGCGAGGGCAGCATCCAGCCCAGCAGCGGGGCGATCGTCTCGCCCAGACCGAAGGGCATGTTTTTCTTGAAAAAGTTGAGGTACGCGCCGGCCGAAAGCGCCGTCACCGTGGCGAAAAACAGCACCGCGCCGAGCGTCAGCACCGTCCAGTACCAGACGATGCGCATCGTCCAGCTCCGCCCGCGACGCACGCCCCAGATTTCGTTGAACACATTCTCCACCGTCGTGAAGAGCTGCAATACGATCACGATCAGCGTGATCACGCCGACGACGCCCGCCGTGCTCGATTTCGAGCCATCGATAAAACCGTCGATCAGCTTCACCAGTTCCGGATTGACCTCCACCTGGCCTTCGTCGGCGGCGGGGTCGGTGGCGGCGCCTGCGCCCGGGGCGGCGGCGAGAGAATCCGGCCCTCGCACCGCCGGCGAGGCCGCCGCCTGGCTGGCGCGGGCCTGCTGCGCCACCCCGCGAGGCCGCAGGTGCAGCGTGGCCGCGCTGACGATATCGCTGCGCACCGGACGGTCGCCGGCGACCTCGCCCGCCGCACCCTCCATGTCAAACCCGTCATCCAGTTGCTCGTACTGGGTCACCTGCGGGGCGATGAACTTGATGACACGGTTGAGGGTGTTGACCGCCAGATGCGGGTCCTGCCGGTCGAGCACGAAGCCGGCGACCAGCATCGCGATGGCCACCAGCGGGCCGAGGCCGAGCATGGAGGAAAAACTCAACGCCGCGGCGCGGCTGAAAGCCTTGGTCTCGACAATGCCGGTAACGGTGATCGAGACCACGCGCAGGAGGGCATAGACGCGCCCCCGCAGGGAACGGTCCGTCAGAAAATCCGGTCGCCAGATCTCGTGTCGGTAAATTCGCGTGCAGCGACGGATGAACGTGGCGATGGGCATTTTTTCAGTCGAACCAGTCGAACCAGTCGAAACCGGTCGGACCGGTCAAGCCGGCCGGAGAGCCGGACAACCGGACAGCCGGCTATCAGTGGAAGATCCGGATCACAAAAATGATCGTGACGACGAGACCGGCCACGCCGGTCACAAGCACGCCCAGGATGTGTTGCCACGAGACCGCGACAATCAGGGCCAGGGCGGCAAGCGTTCCCAGGGCGAAGGCCGGGATGCCCGCCGTGCCGAGGGTCGCGAAGTAAAAAAACCCGATAAAGCCGATAAAAACCGCCGCCCGCAGCCGGGTAAGGCCGTGCGCGAAGTTGAGGCGGCAGGCGAGCAGGATGACGAGGATCAGGTCGGCGGCGGCGAAATAGCCGAGCGGTTTCGTGGCGAGGGCCGCGAAGTCGCCCTTGAGCAGGGCCCCCCCCGAATACGCCGTAAACCCGATGGCCGTGACGACGAGCATGGCGATGGCGCCGAAGCGGCCGAGCATGGTGGCGCGCGCCTGGGCCACCTCGGGCGGCGGCAACGTGGACGCGCCTTCCTCGACGCGCCCCTCGGCCGCGGCCAGCATCTGTTGCACCGTGATGGGTTTGGTTGTGAGGTCCGCCTCGTTGAGGCTCTGGATCTTTTCCTTCTTTTTGACGCGCAGGACCTTTTTGGAAGGATAGAGGATCTCCGCCAGTTCCGGATTATCGCCCGTGGCCACCCACTGCTCGGTAGCCGCCTCGTAGTAGAGCGTCTCGCGGGTGACCTCGCCGTTCTCGGCGAGGGAGGTCATTTGTTCGAGGGTGTAAGGCCCGCGGGCCTCCTCTTCCGATGGCTGGCGAATGTAAAATTCCTGCGTGGACATATGGGGAGTGAAGGGGGAAACGGTGTGTATCGCGTCCGTTCCCGCAAGTGTGTTTTCGGAGTGGTTTTCCCCGGAGCGGCGACATTTTTCCGCCGATCCCCTCCCCCCCCCCCCCCTCCCAAAAAAAGCGCCCCGCCAGGAAAAGCGGAGCGCGCGCGCGGGAAGCGGGAGAGAAGACGGACGGCTCAGGCCTGAACCGCCTTGCCGTTGATGTAGTCAATCACCTGGCCGACGGTGCGGAGCTTCTCGGCATCGGCTTCGGGGATCTCGCCCTTGATCTCGTCCTTGAACTCCTCCTCGAAGGCCATGATCAACTCGACCGTGTCGAGAGAATCCGCTCCGAGGTCATCCAGGAAAGATGCCTGCGGGGTAATCTGCTCTTCGTTCACGTTAAGCTGATTAACGATGATTTCCTTAACGCGTTGTTCGATGGTTTTTTGGTCAGCCATGTGGTGTGTGAAACTATGAAGCTGCGGATGGGGTCACATCGCCATGCCGCCGTCAACGGTAAAAACCTGGCCGGTGATGTAACCCGCCTGTTCCGACGCGAGAAACGCCACGGCGTGGGCAATATCCGCCGTCTCCCCGAAACGCTGCATCGGGATCAGCGCGGCGGCGGCCTTCCTGACCTCCTCGTTGAGGGCGGAGGTCATGTCGGTCTTGATGAAACCGGGGGCAACGACGTTGGCCGTGACGCCGCGCCGGGCAAACTCCCTGGCCACGGACTTGGTGAACCCGACCATCCCGGCCTTGGCGGCGGCGTAGTTGGCCTGGCCCGCGTTGCCCATGAGACCGGAGACGGACGAGATGTTGATGATACGTCCCCAACGGTTGCGGCACATGGGCCAGCCGATGGCCTTCGTCCAATAAAAACAGCTCGTGAGGTTCGTGGTGAGGACGGCGTTCCAGTCATCCTCGCTCATGCGGGCGAGCAGGCCGTCGCGGGTGATGCCGGCGTTGTTCACAAGGATGTCGATCTTGCCGAACTCCTTCAAAAACGCCTCGGCGGCGGCGACGACCGCGGCTCCGTCCGCCACATCGACGGCGCGCGCCACGGCTTTTCCGCCAATCCCGATCCCCCCCCCGCCCCCCGTCCCGGCGGCAGCGGCGGCATTGATGCCCGCGGCGACCGCGCCGCAGGTTTCGGCGGACTTCGAGACGCAGATAACAGTATGGCCCGCGGCGGCGAGGACCTCGGCAATGGCCTTGCCGATGCCGCGTCCGGCCCCGGTGACAAGCGCGGTGCGCTGCGGCGCGGATTGCGTGGATTGCGCGGACGGATTTTCGTTGGCGGAGGAGGTGGACATATCGGGTTCGGGTTCGGGAGAAAAAGATACGGGATTCGTTCGGGAAAAAGCGAAGGGGTGAGGGATGTTGCGGAGATTGTCGAGCCCTTCGCCTGTGCCCGCGGAAGGTTCCGGCCTTTTTCGGGGTACCGGAACTTTCGGCATTGTCGAACCGGACGAACGGGTACTTTGATATCCGCGATGCATATCCTGCGAAACCTCCCGCTCCTCACCCTTCTCGTTATCGGCTCCGCGGCAGTCTCGGCCCAGCCCTCCGGCTCCGGCGCCGCCGCGCCCAATCCGGCCATCGTGCCGGTGACGCGCAACCCTTGGGTCGAACAACACACACGCCAGGTCGCCACCGCCAAAAAGGACGGCGCCGACGTGATGTTTCTCGGCGACTCGATCACCGCCGGCTGGAGCGGCGGCGGCAAGGCCGTGTGGGCCGAACGCTACACGCCGCTCAAGGCGGCCAATTTCGGCATCGGCGGCGACCGTACCGAACACGTGCTCTGGCGCCTGCAAAACGGCGCGCTCGGCGGCGGCATCAACCCGAAAGTCGTGGTGCTCATGATCGGCACCAACAACACCGGACGCGACAGCGCGGAACAAATCGCCGCGGGCGTGACCGCTATCGTATCCGAAATCGGCAACCGCGCCCCGCAGGCGAAAGTGTTGCTCCTCGACGTCTTCCCGCGCGGCGAAAAACCCGACAACGACCGCCGCGCGAAAATCGCCGCGATCAACGCGACCATCGCGAAACTCGACGACGGGCAGCGGGTATTTTTCCTGCCGATCGGCCAGAAATTCGTGCAACCCGACGGCACGATCAGCAAGGCGATCATGCCCGACTTCCTGCACCTGACTCCCGCCGGCTACAAAATCTGGGCCGATGCGATCGACGCAAAACTCCGCGAATTGCTGAAGTAGATTTTCCGCATTCTTTCCGTGGAACGCGGTACGCAAACCATGTATCGCGTTTCTGGCCCCTTCCC
>JAISAX010000046.1 GCA_031266495.1 Opitutaceae bacterium | reverse complement strand
CCGGTTTTGTCCGTTAGCGGGGCCGGCGCCCTGGGGCGGGCACGGTTTTTTTCCCGCCAGCGCCACTGCGCGTCCCCCCCTGTTCCCCCTACCCCCCCCCCCCCCCTCCTCTTTTTTTTCCCCCATGATCCGGATTGTACGCTCCCTCCTGGTGTCTTGCGTTGCCGTCAGCGTCGCCACTGCCGCTGCTGCCGCCACCACTGTCGCTGCCGCCGCTGCCGTCACGCTTCCGGCCGAAACCTGGCCGGGAGTGCCCCAGGGCGCCCATGTCTATCCTTTTTATCCGGCGGCCTATCGGGAGCAGGCTCCCGTGGTCAGGATTCGCGACCGGGAGGCGCTCTACCTGGATCGGGGCGACCCTGGTGAAGTTGTCCCCCTGCGGGATCAGGATTTCGGCGCGGACTTCTCCGGTCTCTGGACCGCCGAGGGTCTGGAGTGGGTCGTGGATGTGCGGGATCCGACGCCCGGCGAAACGTTGCTTTTCGAGGAAATGTGGCGGGGCGATTGCGTCCAGCTCCTGCTCGGCTTGCCGCAGGCCGGGAATGGCGCCGGGGGGGGGAAACGCTTCCGGCTCGGCTTTGCCCGGGAGCGGGACGGCCGTGTGGAAAAATTCGCGTTCGAGGGGAATCCGGACTGGTCGCGGATTGAGGTATCCAGCGGTTTGATACCCTCCGGCTACCGGCTCCGGGTGAGGTTGCCCTGGGCCGGCCTGGGCTTGCCCACCGGGGATGCGCCGGAGGTTTTCGGCATCAATGTCGTCGTGGGCGACCGGAGCGTGAGGGACGGCGTGGCGACGCGCCGGGAGGCGGTCTGGGGGCCGGGCGGAGTCTCGCCTTCGAGCCACCTGGAGATGGTGCTGGCCGCGCGCAGGTGCGGCGGAGAACAGGCCATCTTCCTGCGGCCGGGGAGCCTCCTGCTGGAGCAGGGCCAGCCATTGTCCGGCGATCTGGTGGTATATTCCCCGTCTGCCGCGCCCGCCGCCGAATGGGAGATCGCGTTGCGCGCGGCCGATCATGACCGGGGCGAGCCGCCGGGGCGCATCGCCGTCGGTCCATTCAAGCCTGGGCACACCGCGAGGTTCGCGCTGCCGGCCTTCCCTCCCGGACTGGCTCAGGCCGGTGAAGGCCTCCATGTGCTGGTGGTCGGCGGTGGCGGCGGCGGCGGCGGTGGCGGTGGCAACGGCAACGGCGGCGGCAACGGCCTCCGCGTAGAGTCGCCCCGGATACGGATACAGAGGGCGGAGACGAGACACCGGGCCATTGCCAGGCAGCTTGAGGAAGTGAAACAAAACCTCGGCGCCCTCCGCCAACGGCTCGCGGGCAAGCCGGAATTTGCCGACGACTCCTACGTGAAACTCGGGCTGGCCACGCTGGACCTGTTTGTTGGCCGCCTCGAAGACCCGTCCACCTGGACCTACGAACCCCAGCCCGTTGAATGGGCCGGGTATCAAGTGAGCGAGCTGCCCGGCATCATCGAGGACGTGGAACGCCGCCTGCGTGAGGGACGCCCGGTCACGGTGCCGCGTCCGGCAAGGGGCCGGCCCGTGATCAGGGACGGCCTGCTGTGGGCCCGGGAAGCCGGACCGGACGGAAACGGCGCGGGCGAACCCCGCATCTTTTATTATTACGGCTTCGGCCATTTCGACCGGGTGGACAGCGACATACCCCTCCTGCGCGATTTCGGGATCACGCTGATCCAGCAAGAACGCGGCCCCGGCAGCATCAACGAAGACGGCTCCATTCAGGAACGAGGCAACAACGCCTTTTCCCGAAACCCCCGGCCCACGCGCGAAATCGTGAAAACCGCCGGCGAACACGGCATCAACGTGGACCTGCTGCTCTCCCCGCACTACATGCCACGCTGGGCCTTGCGGAAACACCCCGCCCTCGGGCTCCAGGCCGCGGACCGCTTCCGCTCGCTCCCCTTCAACATCGACCACCCCATCGGCCGGCAACTGATCGAACGCTGGCTCAGGACCGTGCTGCCCACCATCAAAGACTCCCCCGCCCTCATGAGCGTGTGCCTGAGCAACGAACCGATTTACAAATACAGCGGACGCGACGAGCACAGCCGCCCCGCCTGGCACGCCTGGCTACGGCGGACCCACCGCACCATCGACACGCTCAACACACTTTACGGGACAACGTATCGGGATTTCCCCGACGTCCCCGTCCCCGTCCCCCCCCCCCTGATACCGGAGGACCCGCTCGCCCGCCGC
This sequence comes from Opitutaceae bacterium, assembly GCA_031266495.1. Next base: position 4,733 of record JAISAX010000046.1, on the reverse strand, counting down.
GCCTGCTACGACCGGGTGCGCTTCAACCAGCACAACCTCGCCGCCTGGCACCGCTGGATGAACGACATCGCGAAACAGGAAGCCCCCGGCGTGTACACCCACGTCAAACTCATGGCCGACATCATGCGCGGAAACCAGTATCTGGAACGAGGCGTGGACCCCGAGCTCTATTCCGGCTTCACCGACCTTGCGGGCAACGACTGCTGGACGACCTCCACCCCCGACAACGAATACTCCTACCGCTGGCAACATCAGGAAATGTGGTACACCCTGCTCCACTCCTTCAAAGGCCAACCCGTCTTCAATTCGGAAAACCACCTCAACCTCGGCCACCTCCCCCCCCCCGCCAGGATCATCCCCCCCGGAGAGACCTGGACCGCGCTCTGGCAAGGCGCGCTCCATCACCAGGCCGCCACCACCCTCTGGGTCTGGGACCAGTTGCACCCCCCCCGGCACGACATGATCAGCAGCCTCCTCACCCGCCCCGCCAACCTGCATGCCGCCTGCCGGGCCATGCTCGACCTGAACCGGCTGGCCCCCCAGGTCGCTGCGATCAGCAAGCAACCGGCGCGGATCGCGTTCCTGTATTCGATCCCCACGCTCTACTGGCAACCCGACCACCTGCCAGCCAGGGAAGCCGCCTGGGCCGCGCTAACCTTCCTCGGCCAACCCGCCACCTTCATCAGCGAACGGCAACTTGCGACCGGCGAACGCACCCCCGCCCACCGGAACCTGAGCTGGATCCTCCTGGCGCGGAACACGCACATCAGCGAAGCCGCCCTGCGAGGGCTGGAAGACTTCGTGCAAAAAGGCGGGAAAATCCTCTGCCTCGGCCCGGAGGCGGGGAATTATGACGAATACGGACGCCAGCGCCAACCCCCCGCGGCCCTGAGAAACGCGCCCCGATCAAGCTGGACGCGCGGCGAAGCGACCCCCACCCACCTCTATCCACGACTGGCCCGATGGCTGGAACGCGAAGGACTGCACCCGCGCGTGCGCGTGCTGGAGGTCGCCACCGGGCGTCCGGCCTGGGGCGTGCAGCACCGCTTCGTCGAACACGAGGGCCGGAAACTGCTGTCGGTGACCAACCTCCTCGCGCGCGACCGGAGCGTGGCCGTCCGGATCGAGGGCGCGGGCGCGGAGGCCGTCGATCTGATTTCGGGCGCGAAGGTCGATCCGCGTGCGCTGGCTCTGGCGCCGGTGAAGCCGCTCCTGCTGCAGTTCTCGCCTTGAGCGGACACCGGAGTACGCCGTTGTCTGCCGGAGAACGGGCGCATCTTGGGAATCGTGCCCGAATAACCTGTTCAATTGTTACACAGGACACTGATTCCAAACCGGGGGGACCGCTAAAGAACGCTGAAGAACGCTAAAACCAATCCCCCTGTATTGTATTATGTTAGCGTTCTTTAGCGTTCTTTAGCGGTCCCACTCCACCGGGGCCGGCAAGATGCCGGCGGTCCCAGGCGCTCCCGCGCCAATGGCCAATATCGTCCCCCTCTCCCGCCGTCCCCCCTCCCCTGCTTTCATCGAAAACGTCGAAGAACCGTTTTTTTTCTTTTTTGGAGGAGCGCTCAAATCGGCGAAAGGAGCGCTCAAATCGGCGGGAAGAGCGCTCAAATCGGCGGGAAGTGCGCTCAAATTGGCGAAAGGAGCGCACAAATCGGCGAATTAAGCGGAATCAGAACGACGGAACGGCGTCGAGGAGGCGGCGGGTGTAGGGGTCCTGCGGGTTTTTGTAGATCTCGTCGGCCGTGGCGGATTCGACGAGCTTGCCGCGGTTCATGACGAGCACGTGGTCGCTGATGTGCTCCACGACGGCGAGGTCGTGCGCGATGAAGAGGTACGTGAGGCCAAGTTCGTCCTGCAAGTCCTGCAGGAGGTTGACGATCTGCGCCTGCACGGAGACGTCGAGCGCGCTGACGGGTTCGTCGCAGATGATGAATTCGGGCTCGACGGCAAGAGCGCGGGCAATGCCGATCCGCTGGCGCTGCCCGCCGGAAAACTGGTGCGGGTAACGGCTGGCGTGCTCGGGCCCGAGCCCGACGCGGGCAAGGAGGTCGGCGACGCGGGCCTCTTTTTCGCGACGCGACATTTTCGGGAAATGGATGTCGAGCGGTTCGCTGATGATCGCGCCGACCGACATGCGCGGATTGAGCGAATTGAACGGATCCTGGAAAATGAGCTGGATGCGTTTGCGGTACGGCAGAAAGGCGGAGCTGGAGAGAGCCGTGATATCCTTGCCATCGTAGAGGATTTGTCCGCCCGTGACGGGCGCGAGCTTGATGAGGGAGCGGCCGATGGTGGTCTTGCCGCTGCCGCTCTCGCCGACAAGGCCGGTCGTCTTGCCGCGCTCGATCGTGAAGGACACGTCATCCACGGCGCGGACGTGATCCACCACCCGCCGGAGCAGACCGCTGCGCAACGGAAAATGCACCTTGAGGAGGCGGACCTCGAGGAGAGGGCGGGCGGTGTCGGTGTCGGTGACGGTGGCGGTGTCGGTGACGGTGACGGTGTCGGTGACGGTGGATGGAGTGGTCATTGTCGGTCCGGTTGCTGGAGTGACTGGCGGTGATCAGCCGGCTTTCGCGACCGCATCATAGTCGATCGTCGTGAGCCGGCGCTGGCGGGCGCCGATCTTCGGAATGCAGGCGATGAGGGCGCGGGTGTAAGGATGTCGCGGATTGCGCAGGACGGTTTCGGCAGGGCCGGCCTCGACGATCTCGCCGCGGAACATCACGATGACATCGTCGGCGAAACCGTGGACGATGCCGAAATTGTGCGTAATGAGAATGACGGACATCTGCATCCGCGCCCGCAACTCGCGAAGCAAATCCATGATCTGTTTCTGGATGGTGACATCGAGCGCGGTGGTGGGTTCGTCGGCGACCAGGATGCGCGGCTCGCAGGCCAACGCCATGGCGACCATGACACGTTGCTGCATACCGCCGGAAAGCTCGTGCGGATACGACCCGTAGCGACGGGCGGCATCGTGGATACCGACGCGTTCGAGCGCGGCAACCACGCGCTCACGGACATTCCTGACGTCGGGGAAATGGAGATTGATCGCCTCGGCGATCTGCGAGCCGACGGTGAAGACGGGATTGAGCGAGGAGGACGGTTCCTGGAAAACGTAGGCGATTTCCTTGCCCCGGATGGCGCGCAATTCGCGTAGCGGCAAGGAGAGGGTATCGCGGCCACGGTAGAGGATTTTGCCCGAAACCAGGCAGGCGGGAGGTTCGGGCAGAAGGCGGGTGAGCGAAAGCGCGGTGACGGATTTGCCGCTACCGCTCTCGCCGACGACGGCAAGAGTACGACCGGCCTCGAGCGAGAAACGGATGCCCTTGACGGCCTCCAGCGCACGCTCGCGTTGCCGGAAAGTGATGCGGAGATCCTCGACAGTGAGAAGTGACATTTTTCTTAAAAGGCTGAAGAGCTGAAAGCTGAAGGCTGAAGACGGAAAAGGATACATTTCATCCTGTTTTCATTTTCGGATCGACGATATCGCGGAGGCAATCGCCAAGGACATTGAACGCGATGACGGTGACAAAAATGGCGAAACCCGGCGCCAGCAACCACCAGAAATTGAGCATGAAAACCTTGATACTCTGGGCCTGCGAAAGCATCAACCCCCAGGACGAAGCCGGCTCCGCGATACCCAACCCCAGAAAACTGAGCGCCGCCTCGCCCAGGATGTAACCCGGGATACTCAACGTAGCGGCGACAAGAAGGTAACTGGCGAGGTTGGGAAGGATATGTTTTTTGAGGATGGCGACCGGCGACTGCCCCATGCTCTCGGCGGCGAGCACGAACTGCTGGCGGCGGATCGAGAGCGACATGCCGCGCAGGACACGGGCCGCGCCCGCCCAGCCAATGAAGGCCAGGATAATGACGATCACGAAAAACATCCGGTCGGACTTGAAGTACGGCGCGAGGGCCGACCGCAACGCGAGCAGCAGATAGAGCGAAGGGATGGCCATAAGAAACTCCACCCCGCGCATGGCCAGGAAATCGATCCTGCCGCCGAAGTAGCCGCTAAGCCCGCCGACCAGCAAGCCGAGCGTGAGCGTGATGCTGATACCGATCAGGCCGATGAGGAGCGACACGCGCGAACCGTAAACCAGACGCGAAAAAACATCCCGCCCGGTCGAATCGCTACCAAGCAGGTAGAGCCGCGGGACAAGTGACGCCACGGGCGTCCCGCCGCCCGCGTCGGACGTAGCACGGGCTTCCAGCCCGTGGACGGCGAAGCCGCCGGTTTGAAGTGGCGCGGGCGTCTCGCCCGCTGCGGAGGTTCGGGCGGGCGTCCCCCCCGCGTCACTTTCGCCCGCGTCAACCTGCAGGAGATGGCGTTGCAGAGGGACCAGGCCGAGGAGCCTGTAGTCGAAACCGCGGGCGAAGAGACGCAGCCGGAACGACTGGCCAGGGACGGCCACGTAGTCCGGAGCACTCGGATCGGCCAGGCGATAAGCCTGCACGCGCAGGCCGCCATCCTGCCAGAAGACCCGTGTGGGCGGGTGCCAGGTGGCGGAGAGATCCTGCCGGTTGACGGGCGCGGTGGCGAGGAACCCGGCGAACAGCGCGCCCAGGTAAAGGGCCAGCAGCGTGGCCAAGGCGGCGGCCCCGAGCGGGCGGCGGAGCAGTTCTCTGAAAAGGTGGCGGCTCATGTGTGTGTGTGTGCGCGAGGGGGGGGGGGGGGGGGGACAAATTAAAAATTAATAATAAATAATAAATAA
>JAISAX010000036.1 GCA_031266495.1 Opitutaceae bacterium | reverse complement strand
AGCATCAGGTTATGAGAAGGTTATGAGAGAATCAATAGATCTCCACGCCCGCGATGAATCCCGGCAGCAGATTTGAGGACTCAGGGGCGCACACGGGGTAGGGAAGGCGCCCTTCGTATTCGCCGGTCTGTGACAGATCGGGAATGAATCGCGCGGTGGAATCGCCGGCCTTCGCGCGCCGGTATCCATTTTCAATATACACGGCTTTTTTCCCCGGCTCCCGCTTGCCGGATCGCCCGGCATCCCCGTCGTCCACGTCCACGGCCACAGCCACGCCCGACAGGCCTTTCACGGATTCGGCCGGTGGCGAAGCCGCCTGCGCCGCTGGCGAGACGGTAGTGGCCTGCGGAGCACAGAGGATCCAATCGACGTTGAAGCTGGCGACGGCAATGCCCTCGTAGGCGGATTTTTTCCCGGACTCGTAAGCGATATGAATCCTGCCGTCGGGGCCGGGCGCGAGGTCGCCGTAGGCGGAGGCTTCGGCGTCGATGACCCTCGCGCAGGGCCACGTCCTGCCGTCGTCATAGCTCAGGCGGACGGTGAGATTCGTGCGACCAGGCCCCGCAGGATTGGTGAAAAGCGTGACACGTTTGCCGTCGCTATCCTGCGTGACCAGCGAGCTGGCCTGGCAGCGGGCGCCCCGGAGATTGTTGTCGGATACGGGCTTCGACCAGGTCCGTCCGCCGTCCGCGCTGCGCGCAACGTAGCGGTTGGCATTCGTGGCTCGCGCATTGATCACGATCGAGCCGTCGGAGGCTTCATAGATTGTATTCTCGTTAAGATGACTGCTTTCGGGCACGGTGCCGCCTGCCTGCCATGTCTTGCCGTGGTCGTCGCTGTGGATCACCCCGATATGGAATCGGTCGCGCTTCTCGCCGCCGCCACGAGGCACCTCGCTGAGGAAGATGGGGACGACGAGCCGGTCCGTGCGGGGCGGGTCGGTGCGGAGCTGGATGCCGTGGGCGTGGCCGGTGGCGAAGAAGGCCCAGGGATTCGCGAATTTCTTGAACGTCCCGGTGATTTCCACCGGGTTTCCGAACGTTGCTCCGCCATCCGCGGAGGTAATGTGGTAGGCCTGCTTGAGATTCTTGCAAAACAGGGCATGTACGTCGCCGGTCTTTTCATCAACGACCACCGAGACGTTGCCGATCTTTGTCTTGCCGCCCTTGTCGGTGAAGAGCGTGCGCACCGGCTCCCAGGTTTTGCCGCCATCCGGGCTGCGTTTGACGACGAGATCCATCTTGCCGATGTCGCCGCCGCCGTCCACGCGGCCATCGCAAAAGATCAGAAGCGAGCCAGACGGGGTCGTTGCGAGGCCGGGCACGCGGAAGGTATGATAGCCTTCCGTCTGCCGGGCCAGGACGGTTTGTCTGGAAAAAAAGGGTTCGGCGCCGGGCAGCACGGCGGGGCCGCAAAACAGCGGGAAGAGCATGACGGCGAGGATGGAACGTCGGGGCATCAAAGTGTTGTCGGGAATGGCAATCCTGGGCATTGAAAGGAGAGGGAGGCGCGAGTTGTATCGGGAAAGGAATTTCCAGGCAGATACGGGTTTTCAAAAGGCGAATTGTATGGTCCAATAAATAAACCATGGATTTCTCCGAAGAGACCAAAGAATTGCCATTTCAGGCGAGAGCCACGCAGGTGGCGGCGTTTTTGCGTGCACGGATCAAGTCGGGGGAATGGGAGGATGCCATTCCCGCCGAGCGCGTGCTGGCGACACAGATCGGGACGAGCCGGACGACCCTGCGGTCGGCATTCGCCCTGTTGCAGCAGGAGGGCGTCGTCCTGGTCCGGAGCCGGCGGGGAACCACGGTGAAGGAGGCGGACTCACGAGGCGGGAGGGGGCGCTGCATGGCGGCCCGTTCACGTTCGGTAGGTCTCTTCCTCCCCGTGGAAATGGATCATCTTTTCCAGCGCACCATCCTGTGGATCGATGAATGCAGGCGCATCCTGTATTCGCGCCGGATCGGGCTGCAGGTTTACCAGAAGAAATTTGGTTCGGATGGGGCCAAAAACCGGGCCTTCCGGAAACTGGTGCGGGAGTCGCGGCATGATTGCTGGCTGATTTCCTGGTCGAACTCGAACACGGCGATACAGCAGTGGTGCGAGGAATCGGATGTGCCGACGCTGGTGGTCGGGACGCGTCATGCCGGTTGCGGCTTGCCTCATGTGATGGTGGATCATCAGGCATCGGGGCATCATGCGGCGATCCGGATGATCCGGGCGGGACACAGGAGGCTGGCCATGCTCCTGGATCGCGAGGGAAAACTTGGCGACATGGAATGCAGCGCGGCCTTTCTGAAGGCGGCCCGGGCGCACGACGGTGTCGTGGCAGAATTGATACATCACAACGGGACGACGGACGGCGTGTGCAATCTCGTGGACCGTTTGGTGGAGCGTGAAGAGAGGCCAGGCGCATGGCTGATTGCCGATCCGCTCTGTTACCTTGCGGTGCATACCCGTTTGATGCAGCGAGGGGTGAGAATCCCCGATGATATTTCGCTGGTCTGCCGGGACGCGGATGCGTGGCTGGCAAGCTGCATACCGGAACCTGGCAGGTATGTGTTCGATCCCCGGAAATTGGCACGGCAGGTGGCATTTATGGCCGGGAAAATCGCTTCGGGGGCATCGCTGACGAACAAGGCTGTCCACATCCTGCCGGAGTTTGTTCCGGGGCAGACATTACTGGACTGCCGCAAGCAGGGACGGAGCGTGAACGTTATCGCGTAATGCGGACACATTTCAGATCGTCCGCCCAATGCTCCTGAACAGGAAAGGGTGGGCGATAATACCGGACGCCGATGTTCATGGTCCGGAAATCGGGGAAGAGTGCTGATGGCGGATGAAATGCCCTGAAATTTCCGAAACCGGAGATGTTCAGAAGAGCAAATGTCTGGTCTGTTAAAGATACCATGCCGGTTTCCGCCTCCTCCCGCTCCTCCCGCGCTTCCCGCGTCTCCGCGCCTTCCTCCCGCCGCCCTTGGCAATCGTTGTCCTCGCAGTTCGCGGAGCATTTGCGCGGGCGGTTGCAGGCCGGGGAATGGAAGGAGCAACTGCCCGGCGAGCGCGTGCTGGCGGAGCAACTCGGGGTGAGCCGGCGAACGGTGCGGGCCGCCCTGGAGGAACTGTCGCGAGGCGGCTGGCTGGCGGCACGCAGCCGGCAGGGCACCCAATTGCACAAAAAACGCAG
>JAISAX010000953.1 GCA_031266495.1 Opitutaceae bacterium | reverse complement strand
CCTTGAGCGGCGTGAGATAGTAGATCGCCCATCCGGCGATGAACAGGCTAAGGAGGAGCTTCCACAGGCTGTGTTTCAGCATGTCGGTTTTTGGTTTGTTAAAAAAGGGTTCGGAGGGGGAGGAGGAGGGAAATTAATAATTAATAATTAATAATGACGGATGCCAGATAGCAGGGGGGGGGGAGGGAAGGATCGTCCAGTTGTCATTCGGCATTCAGCGTTCGTCATTTTTAATTCTTAATTATTAATTCTTAATTCATCTGCCGTCTGCGGCGCGGCGGACGACCGTCTGGACAAAACCCTTGGCGATCTCGACCCTGGTGTTGTCGGCGATGCGGACGATGAAGCGGTCTTCTTTCTTGCCGGTGATTTCCCCGAAGATGCCGCCGGAGGTCACGATCTCGTCGCCGGCGCCGAGTTCGGAGATCATTTTCTGGTGCTGCTTCTGCTTTTTGCGCTGCGGGGCGATCATCAGGAAGTACATCGCCACGAGCAGGAGGATCGGGAGCAGGAGGGGGAAACCGCCGCCTCCGGGACGGGGGGCTCCGTCACCGGCCTCACCGGCGGGAGCGGCGGGTGCGGCGGGTGCGGCGGGTGCGGAAGTCGTCTGGGCGATGAAGAGCGAGTTGGAAAAAGGAGTCATTTTCGGCGTTGCGTGTTGATGTGTTTGAAAAAAGAAACGTCGAGATAACCGTGTCCGCCACCCGGAACGCAAGCCATAACCCGGTCACCATTTTCCTGTCTTGAAAAGCAAACCCTCCTCCTCCGCCGCCTCCGCCGCCGTCTGGTCAGTCGAACGCTCCGAAGAACTGTACGGCTTCAAACGCTGGGGCGCCGGCCACTTCGGGGTCGATGCCGACGGGCTCGTCACCGTGCGGCCGCTGGCCGACGCCCGCGCCATCCGTATCCTCGACGTGATTGACGAAGCCCTCGGGACCGGGCTCAAGGCCCCGATGGTCATCCGCTTCCAGGACCTGCTGCGCCACCGCGTCACCCGGCTCAACGAGCTTTTCCGCCAGGCGATCAGGGAGGAGGGCTACCCGGGCGAGTACCGGGGCGTTTTCCCGATCAAGGTCAACCAGCTCCGCGAGGTCGTGGACGAGATCATCGACGCGGGCAAGGGCTACAACTACGGCCTCGAAGCAGGCTCCAAGCCCGAGCTCATGATCGCCCTCGCCATGCACGAGGGGCACAACCGGCTCATCATCTGCAACGGCTACAAGGACCTTGATTACATCCGGCTCGCGCTGATCGGCCGCAAGATCGGCAAGAAAATCATCATCGTGGTCGAGCAGCTTTCCGAGGTGGACGATATCATCGCCATCGCCGAAGAAGTCGGCGTCAAGCCCATGATCGGTTTCCGCGCCAAGCTCCAGACGCGCGGCGAGGGCAAGTGGTCGTCCTCCACCGGCGACAACGCCAAGTTCGGCCTCAATACCGCGGAAATCCTCTTCGCCTGCGAAAAACTCCGGAAAGCCGGGCTCGCCCCGGCCCTCCGCCTGGTGCATTTCCATATCGGCTCGCAGGTGCCCAACATCCTCACGATCAAGAACGCCGTCATCGAGGCCTCCCGTTTCTACTGCCAGCTCCACAAGATGGGTTTCCCGATGGGCTATCTCGACGTGGGCGGCGGCCTCGGCATCGACTACGACGGTTCGCGCACCAACTACGAGTCGTCGATGAACTACACGATGGCCGAATACGCGCGCGATGTCGTCGCCAACGTCCGCGACATCTGCGACGGCGCCGGCGTGCCCGTGCCCGATCTCGTCAGCGAATCCGGCCGCGCCGTCGTCGCGCCGCACTCGATGCTCGTGGTCGAGGTGTTCGAGCGTATCAACAAACGTGAAACGCTCGGACGCCGGCACCAGCCGAAGGAAAAGCACAAGGTCGTCACCGATCTCGAAACCCTCCTGCGCAACCGCAGCAAGCTCGGCAAGCAGGAACGTTTCCACGACGCGGTGCAGGCCAAGGACCAGGCGTTTTCGCTCTTCAACCTCGGGTACCTCGATCTCGAAAACCGCGCCGCGGCCGAGTCCGTCTTCTGGCAAATCTGCGAGCAGATCGCCGGCGAACTCAACGAAAACGGCTACATCCCCGAAGACCTCCAGGAGCTCAGGACGCTCCTCGCCGACCAGTACGTCTGCAATTTTTCCGTTTTCCAGTCGCTGCTCGACCACTGGGCGCTCAAGCAGCTCTTCCCCATCGCGCCGCTCCACCGGCTGAAGGAAAAGCCCACCGTCAACGCCACGCTCGTGGACATCACTTGCGACTCCGACGGCAAGATCAACAGTTTCATCGACCTGCAGGATACGCGCGATTACCTGCAACTGCACCCGCTCAACAACAAGCCCTACTATCTCGGCGTGTTCCTGACCGGCGCCTACCAGGACATCATGGGCGACCTGCACAACCTCTTCGGCCGCGTCAACGAGGTGCACGTCTATCTGGAAGAAGATGAACCCGACGGCTTCTACGTCGAGGAAGCGCTCGCCGGCAGCCGCATCTCCGACGTGATCGAGGGCGTGCAGTACCAGTGGGAGGAACTCTGCCGCCGCATGAAGACGCAGATCGACGCCGCCACCAAAAAGGATCTTGTAAAACCCCGCGAAGGCGTGCGCATGACCGAGTACTACGAGGAACAGATGCGTTCCAGGACGTACCTCGACATCGCCGCCCGTTCCCGCCGCAAACCCTCCAGGCATGAGGCGAACCGCTAAAAACCGCTAAAAACCGCTAAAAAACGCCAAGAAACCGGCGGCTGACCCTCCCCGCCTCCTTCCCTCTCCCCCTCCCCTGACCCTGACCCTGACCCATGCCCTTGTCCGGCTTTAGCGTTCTTCAGCGTTCTTTAGCGGTTCCCCCTCCCCCGGCCCGCGGCGCGGAGGTCACGCGTAGGCGGGGCAGGTGCGGCACAGGAAGGAGGTGATGTCCGGCATGGGCTGGCGACAGGGAGGGGGGTTCGGCTGCCCGGGCTCCTGCTGCACGAGGTGCTCGCGGGTGTGCTGCATCTCTGCCAGGATCGCTGTGGCGTGGGGCAACAGCACATGGCCGGCCTTGGTCAGCCTGATGCTGCGGCCCAGGCGGTCGAACAGGCGCACGCCGAGTTCGCGTTCCAGGCCGCGGATCGAGTGGCTGATCGCCGATTGGGTGAGCCCCATCTGCGAGCCCGCACGCGTGAAACTTTGTTCCTGCGCCACGGTGTAAAAGGCGAGCAGCCGCTGGCTGTTGAGCGGTTCGTCGCGGGTCTGTTTCTGTCCGGCGGGCCGGATTTGTCCGGTTTGTCTGGTTTTCATGGGTTACTGATGGGTGTGAGAGGGGCGGGAGGGGCGGGAGGGGCGGGAGGGGCGGGAGGGGCGGGATTCCCCCGGGGCGCGGGAGGGCGGGGAAGGGTTCGTATGCTTTGCCGGTCTCCAACCCCATATATTTGCTTTTGTGGCGACCGGCCGCCCTTCCCTGCCTTCACGTCCCTCAACGTTTACCGCCCCCCGGGGGAAAGTGTAACGGGGGCCGTAATGGGGGCTGCGGCCGGCCGGGCGATGGCCGGGGTGCCCCTCGCGCTGGCGCATCAGGGGATGATGACCTGGTAAACGTCTGTCCATGGGCCTTTCTTTCCGCGGCTGTTTTCCCAGCGCAGGCGCAGCCAGAGGGTCTTGCCGCGGTCGGCGATGTCGAAATCGAACGTGAAGGGGCTGCGCGTGGCGAAATGGGAGCGCGTGAAGTCGGCGTCCGTGAGGGGCGCCGTCTCGCGGAGGGCCGAGGCCATCTCCACGCCGCTCGTGAAGGGGGCCCGGGCGCGGCGGTGGTTCTCCAGATCGAAAAAAGACACCTGCACGCGGCCAGGGGCGACGAGGGTGATCCGCATGCCGGGCTGCTTCGCGGGCACGGGCTGCGGGGTGCGCGTGGTCTTGCGCACGGTGATGCCCATGGCGACACGGTCCTTGTCGTGCACCAGGGGGTTGCGCGCCAGGTAGGCGGCGGCAACGAAGCGGAGTTGCTTCTCCAGGGTCTTGCGCGCGGCTTTCTTGGCCTGGATGGCGACAGGGGTGCGCGTGGCGGGGTTTTTCGCCGTGGTGCGGGCGGTGCGCCAGGTGGCCTGGGCCGCTATCAGAGGATCGACCAGCGCCACAGACATGCCCCAGGCGGTGATGTGGGCAAGCAGGTACGTGGTGAGGTTTTTCTGG
>JAISAX010000119.1 GCA_031266495.1 Opitutaceae bacterium | reverse complement strand
ACGTGACAAGGGGGCGTTGGCACGTGACAAGGGGGCGTTGGCACGTGACAAGGGGGCGCTGGCACGTGACAAGGGGGCGCTGGCACGTGACAAGGGGGCGTTGGCACGTGACAAGGGGGCAGTGTCCCGGGGGGGGGGGGGGGGGGGGGGGGGGGGCGCGCTGCTCGGGACGGGCGTGACGAGAGGGGGAGGGTGAAAAAAAACGCGGTGCCGCGCCCCCGGAGGCTTTCGACCCGCACGCGCCCGCCGTGGAGTTGCACGATGTGCTTCACGATCGAGAGGCCCAGGCCGGTGCCGCCGGTGTCGCGTCCGCGGCCTTTGTCCACGCGGTAAAAACGTTCAAAAATGTGCGGCAGATCGGCGGCGGGTATGCCGGGCCCGTTGTCGCGGATGCAGACTTCCGCCTCGGCTCCGGCCAGTTGCAGGACGATGTCGATGCGACTGCCGGCCGGCGTGTGGTTGAGGGCGTTGTCGAGCAGGTTGTGAAAAACGAGCGCGAGTTTTGATGGATCGAACGCCAGCGGCGGGAGCGCGCCGGCGGCGGGGCCGGGCGAAAAATGCAGTTCGTGGCGGGCCGCGGCGGGCCGCGAACGGTAATCCTCGACAATGCCCTGGACCAGATGGACGAGATCGGCGGACTCGCACTGCAGCAGGCCGGCCTTGCCGGATTCGAGGCGGGAGAGCACCAGCAGGTCCTCGATGATCGAGTTGAGCCGGTCGGTGTGGCGCTGGATGGTGACCAGAAACCTGTTGCGTTGCGCGGCGGGCAGCTCGCCGCCGCTTTCGATGATCGTCTCGACGTAGCCCTTGATGACGCTGAGCGGGGTGCGCAGCTCGTGGGAGACATTGGCGACAAAATCCTTGCGCACGGCCTCAAGGCGTTTTTGCCGGGTGATGTTGTGCAGCACGAAGAGCGCGCAGGGCGGCTGACCGATGTGAAGATCGGGGATAACGGTGCCGGTGACTTCCAGCCAGGCGACGGCGGCGGAGGCGGAGGCGTCGGCAAACCCGATCTCCTCCTGCGGGCGGGCGCCGTCGCGGCGGACGGCCTCGACGTAACGGAGGAAGGCGGCGTTGTGGACAACGGTTTCCAGTCGGCGGTGCAGGATGGCGTCGGCGCGCGGAAAAATGGCGCCGAGGGCCTTGTTGGCGAGCAGGACGGTGTTGGCGGCGTCGATGACGAGAACGGCCTCTTGAAGACTGCCGAGCGTGGCTTCGAGTTGGGCGAGTTGGCCGGCGCGTTGCCGGTCGAGGCGGGCGATGTCGGCAATGAGGTGATTGGCGGCGTCGCAAAGGCTGCGCCAGGCGGCGTCCGTGCGGGAGGGCAGGTTTTCCCTGAGGAGCGACTGGCGCTGGAGGATGGCCATGTGCAGGGCGCTCAGGGCGCGGCGATGCGCCCGCAGCCGCAGAAGGGTGATGGCCAGAGCGAACGAGAGGAAGATGAGAACGAGCCAGATCATCGGAGACTAATTACTAATTACTAATGACTAATTACTAATGACTAATTAGTAACTGATGTTACGCAGGCCGAAGGTAGGGGCTTCGCTTGCGAAGCCCGTGAGGACCTGATCACAACGGGAGATTCGCCAATTCTCTCCGCCTGGCGCGGGCGTCGCAAGCGACGCCCCTACCTTCGATCCGCGTAACATCAGTTAGTCATTAGTCATTAGTCATTAGTCATTAGTCATTAGTCATTAGTCATTAGTCATTAGTCATTTTTCATCGCGCTGCCATGCGGTAGCCCACGCCGCGGATGGTTTCGATGAGGCCGGCATGTTCGCCGAGTTTTTCGCGGAGACGGCGGACGTGGGTATCGACCGTGCGGGTTTCGATTTCGGTTTCGTAATTCCAGACGTTGATGAGAAGGTGTTCGCGGGTCTGCACGCGGCCGCGCCGTTCCATGAGAAGTTGCAGGAGTTTGAATTCGGTGGCGGTGAGATCGACGGGCTGGCCGGCAATGGTGACATCGTGCCGTTCGGTATCGAGGGAGATGTCCCCGGCGCGCAGGAGGCGGGAGGCGGCGGCGGCATCGCCGGCGGGAGGGATCGCGGCATCGCCGACACGGCGGAGAATGGTCTGCACGCGCAGGACGACCTCTTTTGTCGAAAAAGGCTTGCAGATATAGTCGTCGGCCCCCGTTTCCAGCCCCTGGATGCGATCTCCCTCTTCGGTCCTGGCGGTGAGGAACATGACGGGCACCTTGCCGAGCCAGGGATCGAGGCGGAGCAGGCGGCAGAGCTGGATGCCGCTGAGATCGGGCATCATCACATCAAGGATAACGAAGTCGGGCCGGAAAGTGCGGGCGAAGCCGGGGCCGAGACAGGGATCGTTGAGCGTTTCGACGACAAACCCCTTGGCCCGGAGGTGGAAGGCGAGCAGTTCGGTGACATCGGGCTCGTCATCGACGACGAGGATTTTTTGTGACGCCGGGGCTGCCGGTGATGTTGGCGGGACGGTTTCCGACATGGACTTTGGCGGATCAGGTTATGCGGAGCGCGCGGGTTGCCGAGTGTAAAGCCGGAGTGTTTCCGGATTGTAACAAACTTGCAGGGGCGGGAGGGGGGGGGGGGGGAGGCGGGGGCCGGCGTCACAAAAAAACGGGCACCCCGGAAAGGGATGCCCGTGAGGACAGGATCAAAAGCGGGTTGCGGGTTACAGGAACACCGGACCGGACCGGCTCAGTAACGACGGTCGCGACCGCCGCCGTAGCCACCGCGATCACGATCACGGTCACGGCCGCCGCCGAAACCGCCACGGCCACCGCCACCGCCGAAGGAACGGCCGGCGCCTTCTTCCTTGGGACGGGCTTCATTGACGGTGAGAGCGCGACCGCCGAGATCGACGCCATTCAGTTTTTCGGCTGCGGTTTTCGCCTCTTCGGGCGTGCTCATGGTGACGAACGCGAAACCGCGGGGGCGGCCGGTCATCTTGTCCATGGCGACATAAACGTCGGTCACGTTGCCGAACTGGCCGAAAGCCGAACGGAGCTCGTCTTCGGATGTCTTGAAGGACATGTTGCCGACGTAGAGTTTGGAATTGCTCATGTGATGTGGGTCGTAGAATCCCGTCTGCTGCCAGTCCGTTCCCGGTCATCGGGTTTCGAAATCATCACCTGAAGCCTGACTCCATCTGACGAATCACCAGTTCCTGTCATCTAACGTGCTCTAACGATAAGGGTCGGGAGAAGAGCGCTTTTATGACAACATGCAAGGCAAATAATGAAACAGGGCGCGATTCGGGTCATCGCATCCGCGATTATCTCGTTGCCGCGGGGCGGACGGAGCGGCTTTGCTGACGGTTTTCTCCGGACATTTCCCGGAATTTTTTTTTCCCAATCCAATACCATTATTCCAAAACCATTATCATGAAGCGCACCCATCACTGTGCCCAACTCACCCTGGCCGATCTCGACGCGACCGTCTCGCTCAACGGCTGGGTGGATTCCATCCGCGACCACGGCGGCATCCTCTTCATCGACCTGCGCGACCGCAAAGGCATCACGCAGGTAAAATTCGACCCCCGGACCAATCCGGAACTCGGCGCCCTCGCCGCCACCCTGAAGCCGGAGTCTGTCATCGAAGCCGAAGGCAAAGTCGTTCCCCGCCCCGAAGGCACCGTCAACAAAAACCTGCCGACCGGCGCCATCGAAATCGAAGCCACCGCGCTCCACATCCACAACCTCTCGGACACCCCCCCCTTCCCGCTCGACGACGCCGCCGCCGACAAGGTCAACGACGACCTGCGCCTCACCTACCGCTACCTCGACCTGCGCCGCCCCCGCATGCGCAAAAACCTGCAAACACGCCACCGCGCCACCAAGTCCATCCGCGACTACTTCGACGCGCAGGAGTTCATCGAAGTCGAGACGCCCGCCCTCTTCAAATCCACGCCCGAAGGTGCCCGCGAATACCTCGTCCCCTCGCGCATCCACCCGGGCCAGTTCTACGCGCTCTCGCAGTCGCCGCAGCAGTTCAAGCAAATCCTCATGGTCGCCGGCGTGGAGCGGTACTTTCAAATCGCCCGCTGCTTTCGCGACGAAGACCTGCGCGCCGACCGCCAGATGGAGTTCACCCAGGTGGACGTCGAAGCCTCGTTCATCACGCGCGAGGACGTTTACGCGCTCTTCGAAGGCATGCTCAAAAAAGTGTGGAAAGACGTCCTCGACGTGGACATCCCCACGCCATTCCCGCGCATGCCCTACGCCGAGGCGATGAACCGCTTCGGCGTGGACAAACCCGACCTGCGCTTCGCCATCGAGCTGTCAGACTTTTCGGATACATTTAAAAACTCCGCCTTCAAAGTCTTCAAGACCACCGTGGAGAACGGCGGCGTCATCAAGGCGATCAACGCCCGCGGCCTCGCCGACCTCACGCAAGGCGAACTCAAAAACCTCGAAGACACCGCCAGATCGCTCGGCGCGAAAGGCCTCGCCTTCATCAAAGCCGAAGGCGGCGAATGGAAATCGCCCATCGTGAAATTCTTTTCCGACGCCGAAAAAACCGCGCTCGCCGAAAAACTCGGCGGCGTCACCGAAGGCGACATGATATTCTTCGCCGCCGCGCCTTGGGAACAAGCCTGCGCCATCCTCGGCCGCATCCGGCTCGAAGCCGCGCAACTCCTCGCAAAACGAGGCAAACTCGCGATCGAAGCCACCGACTGGAAATTCCTCTGGGTAGTTGATTTCCCATTAATGAGCCACGACGAAGAACGCGGCGGCTACGTGGCCACGCACCACCCCTTCACCGCGCCCGTCCCCGAAGACGCCGCGCTGCTCGACACCGACCCGAAAGCCGTCCGTGGCCAGCACTACGACCTCGTTCTCAACGGCATGGAACTCGGCGGCGGCTCGATCCGCATACACCAACCCGCATTGCAAAAAAAAGTCTTCGAAGACGTCCTGAAGATCCCGAAGGACGTCGTCGAAAGCCGCTTTGGCTACATGCTGAAAGCATTCACCTATGGCGCCCCGCCGCACGGCGGCATCGCCTTCGGACTCGACCGCCTGGTGGCCCTACTTTGCGGCACCACCAGCATCCGCGACGTCATCGCCTTCCCCAAAACCCAAAAAGGCCAAGACCTCATGGCGCAGAGCCCCACCCCCGTCACCGCCAAACAACTCAAGGAACTGCACATCCAGACCGTGATCCCGGCGGAGTGAAAAATATGCCCACGAAACACACGAAAAGACACGAAAGGGAAATACAGTTTCTTTTTTTCGTGTCTTTTCGTGTGTTTCGTGGGCCGTCTTCCGGTTTTACCGGTGTAGTTGTTTTCCCATGATCGAGGTTCGCCAGCTCACCCGCGTATTTCGCACCTACAAGAAGCAGCCCGGTTTTCTGGGCGGAGTGAAAGGGCTATTCCATCGCGAGTTCGAGGAGACCGCCGCCGCGCACGACATCACATTCGACATCGCCGAAGGCGAACTGGTCGGATTTCTCGGACCCAACGGAGCGGGCAAGACCACCACACTAAAAATGCTCTCGGGCCTCATCCACCCGACGAACGGCACCGCGCGCGTAGCCGGCTACGACCCTGTGCGCCGCGAGAACGCCTACCGGCGCATCTTCGCGCTCGTGCTCGGCCAGAAAAACCAACTCTGGTGGGACCTCCCCGCGATCGAATCCTTTCTCCTCCTGCGCCACATTTACGGCCTGCCCGCGAAGCAGTATCAGGAAACCCTCGACGAACTCGTGGACCTCCTCGAAGTGCGCCCCAAACTCAACGTCATGGTGCGCGAACTCTCGCTCGGCGAACGCATGAAAATGGAACTCATCGCCGCGCTGCTCCATCGCCCCCGCGTCCTCTTTCTCGACGAACCGACCATCGGGCTGGATGTAGTATCGCAAAAAGCCGTCCGCACATTCCTGCGCGACTACAACCGCCGCCACCGGGTGACGATCCTGCTCACCAGCCACTACATGGCCGACATAAAAGAACTGTGCGACCGCGTGATCGTCATCCACAAAGGCCTGAAAATCCACGACGGCAGCCTGGCCCGCCTGGAAACCGCGGGCGGACGGAAAAAGATCATCCGCTTTCGACCCGCCGCGGAAGCGCTGCCAGCCGGAACCGCGGCCGGGGCGGGCGCGCCGTTTGCGGATATCGCCGCGCTCGCGCCGGAAGGCGTCGAACCGCCGGTCGTGGCCGGCGACGGCGAAATCACGCTACATGTGCCGACCGATCAGGTCGTGGCCGTGTCGCAACGCATTCTCGCCGCCGGCCCCGTGGCCGACATCACGATCGAGGACGTGCCGCTGGAGGACGTGATCGCCGCCCTGTTCAAGGCGCAGTGATGGGGCCCCCCCCCCCCCCCCGCCCCCGCGGGCCCCCCCCCGGCCC
>JAISAX010000929.1 GCA_031266495.1 Opitutaceae bacterium | reverse complement strand
GAGGGGAGGGGAGGGAAAGAGGGTGGCGCGGCGCGGGGTGTTCAGGAGGAGGGAACTTTCATGCCGCGAAGGTTCATGAGGAGCTGGTCGAGGTCGGGGGAATTTTTTTCGAGCAGGATTACGCTGTTGTCGGCCATGAGGAAATTCATCCGGTCTTCGTGCCGCCAGTCAAGGAGATCCTTGTTGTTGAAGCCGATGCAGGTGCGTCCGTCGCCGCCGCCGCCGTGCACGACTTCCACGAGCAGGATGGAGCGGGAGGGGGCGGGGATCGTGGCGAGTTGCACGGGTGTGTTCACGTCCGCTCCGGATGTATTGAGTGCATAAGTACGGATGGGGGGCAATGGCCAGGTTTGCCGCGCCGCCGGGCATAGCCAGACGGTATCCTGTCCGGGCGCCGGGGTTTTGTTCCAATCTCCGATCTGACGCTGGATGAGTTCCCGCCAGTTGACGACAGCGTCCGGATTGTCGGGATCGGGTTGTTCGTAAACGGGAAGCCAGCCCCGGTTGTCGTCGGCGTAGAGATGGAGAGCCATGCCGAGTTGGCGAAGATTGGATTTGCACCGGGTGGCGGCAGCGGTGCGTCGCACGGACATGGTGGCGGGAACCAGAATCGCGGCGAGAATGCCGATGATGACAATGACCGCGAGCAGTTCGATCAGGGTGAAGCCGCGCCAGGCGCGGCTGATTTTCGATTCTGGATTCTCGATTGTCGATTGGGCGCTGCCGCGCCATTGGATCACGGATACACTGGTCTGGTCGTTTGGAAATCGAAAATCGGGGATCGAAAATCGAAAATTCTTTCCCCGCTCGATCAGGGGGAAACCGTGGTGGTGCTGGCGGTGTGTTTTCATGGCGAGAGCATGGAAGAGGAGGGTTGGGGGAGTTCTTCCAGACCGGGGATCACGGGGTTGTCGGCGCGTTTGAGGTCGAGCGTGACGGGCGCATGGCGTTGCGCGCTTTCCATGTGGGTGAGCCAGCGGCGGGTTTGATGGAGATTGTGATACACGCGGATGGCGGAGCCGGAAAGCCGGGCGCCACGTTCGAGTTTGAGTTGCACCATGCCGTTGTTCCGGATGTTCAGGCGCGTGGCTTCGGCGGTGGCGTCGGTCAGGGCAAAGCCGATACCGGGATTGTCATGGATTTCCACGTCGGCGAGACGCGTGAACGATTGGCCGATGTTGTAGATGCCGTTGTCGTTCTCGAAAAAATGGCCGCCATTGATCGTGCTGCGGATTTGTTCGTGGGCGGAAAATCCTTCGTCGAGATTGTAACTGCCGGTGATGTTTTCGAATACGAGGTCCGTTCCGTTTTCGTGAAGGTTGAAGCCGTCGTTGCGGGAGCCGGTGGCGATGATGTTCCGGTACCGGTGATGCGAGGCATTGGCTATGCGCACGGCGAAGGCGCGGACGGAAATCTCCCATCCTTCCGGAGAAAGGTCCGGGGGGAGCGACAGAATGCGGGTCGCGGGTTCATACCGGATCCCCGCCTCAAACCGGCGGGTCGTAGCGTCTTCACGGATACGTTTTGTTCCGTTCCGGCGGAGCACAAATGGATACGGCGTGGCGATGCGCGCCTCGTGGCGTCCGTCGTCCATGCGGATAAAATCCGTCAGCGGATCAAAGCCGGTGATCTCGTTGCCGTTCCCTTCAATGGTGATCGGACGGGCGGCTGTGCCTGATGTCGAGATATGAAGCGGTTCGCGCCAGGGGCCGCTGCCGGGAGCGAGCCAGATGGTGTCTCCCGGACGGACGGCGGCGGCGGCTTGCGCAAGTGTGGAAAACGCGGCGGGGTCGCGAGGATCGACTTTCAGGGTGCGGAATGCGGCGGGAGGGGCGGGAGGGGCGGGCTGGTCAATGGTCACATGGGTGGAGGCGTCGATGCAGAGCGGGCCGCCGGCAGTCAGGCCGTAACGGGATTTGGCGGCGGCGGGGGGGGGGGGCGCGAGGTTGGTGCGTTGCCAGCGATTGCCGGTGATGTGGACGTTGTCCGCCTGGTTGATGTGAATGGCGGGGCCGGCAACGTCTTCGATAGTGTTTTGTTCGATACGGATGTTTTCGTGACGGGCAAGGGGGTGGGGGAGGCCGGGTTGCTCGGGACGATAGAGTGTGCCGATGGCGCCGGGTGTGAAGGCGTCGGGCTGGCGCTGGCCTGGATCGAAGCCGGTGCGGCGGATCGTATTGCCGCGCACGGTGACGTCATGCACCCAGCCGGCTTCCCGCCAGTACGCGTATTCGGGGCCGAGCGTGATGGCGGCTTGTTTGATGCCTTCGATCACATTGTTTTCCACGAGGCCGTCCGGTGCCATGAGTCGCAGGGCGCGCGCCCGGTGGTCGTGAAAATGGCTGTTTTTTATCGTATAGCCGGGCGCGGCGATGGCGGGGATGTCGATGAGGTCACCGGGGTCAACCGGGAGCGGGGTGGCGAGGCGCAGGCGGTAGGTGCTGTGGGGTTTTTCCCCGGCTTTGTTTCCGGACGGGAGGGGGGTCCCGGAGCCGGAGCCGGGGGCGGGGGCGGGTTCGTATTCAAAGGATTCGACAGGCGCGGCGCCGCGGATGTCGAAGTTGCCTTTGGCCAGAGCGCGGGCTTTGTCATGGGGACGTATTACAGCGTCGAAGTGCTCGCGGGAATACGGGCGGAGGATGCGGATTTCGCGACCGCCGTCCGAGACGGCGGCGACGGAAAAGGCGACTCCATGAAGGTTGACGGAATCGTCTCCCATGAAGGCGAAATCGCAGTTTTCAAGCACGGGTCCGGTGCGCGCATAGGCGTAGTTGAAACCGTCGGCACAGGTCGAGAAGAGGCGCGGGATCGTGGCGACGGAGCGGGCGCCGGGGCGAGCGGGAGGGGAGGGGGGGGGACCGCGGCGAATGGTGTAGCTGAAGCGGTTTTGACCGTCGGCGAAACGGGAGAGGATGCCTGTGCCGGGTGCGGTGAGGATGGTGAGGTTGCGGACGGTGGTGTCGCGGCAGCGGACGAGACTCATGCCGTGTCCCTGGCGGAAGGGAAACACGAGGTGGTCGCCCGGCGAGAGGGTGGCGATGCGCCAGCGGTTTGCCGCGGAGAAACGGAGCAGGGCGCGGCGCGGGGTGAGGGCGCGGGCTTCGAGCGAGGCGTGGAGGTCGGGCGTCCCGGTTTTCCACAGGTGGGTGTCGGGTGAGAAGGCGTGCGCGTTGCCGTTGAGAGTGTCGGCGTTGAGGTCGGGATAGCCGTCGTGCAGGGTAACAAGGATGCGTCCTTCATTGACGTCCAGTTCGTCGATGGTGCCCTGGGTGAAGGGCAGCGGGTCGAAGTCGATGGTGAGGCCGATGAGGGTGAGCGCATCGCAACCGGTGGCGTAAATGCCGCCGTTTTTGTAATTGGTAAATATGACAGTGGCTCCGGTTCCGTCGAGCGTGATGCCGGAGAGGTCGTTCAGGCGGATGATTGCGGATTCCCGATATTCACCGGGGGGGAGCACGATGCGTTTTTCCCCGCGCGCAAGGGCGGCGTTGATGAGCGTTTGCACGGGACGCGCCGGCATGGCGGAAGTGGCGCCGGCGGTGCCGGCGGTATTGGCGGTGCCGGCGGTGGCCGGCACGGACAGGGGAAAAATCATGGCGGGGAGCATGAGTGCGAGCGCCAGGCGTGGGCGCGGGCGCGGGCGCGGCGGTGTCGGGAGTCCGTTTTTCATCCGTGGTTGTTATGGGGTTTCAACTACGATCTGGCCGGTGCCGATGCCGGCGACGGCGCGTCAGCGCATATGCCGCCGCGCCCAGAGCCGGGAAGAGGAGGCTGGTCGAGGGTTCGGGAATGGCGGCTGTCCCGACGTAAAAGATCAGGGATGTGTTTGCCGTGCCGAATGTGGTGGAGCCATCGGTGCTCTGTATCCGGTAATATCCCGTGACTGCGGCGTTTTCGGCTTGTTGCAGGGTGATGGAGCGGTCGTCCGCGGCTTCGTTGAAGTGCAGGATGAAGCCATACGAGACGCCTTGTTCGAGCGCCACACTGCCGGGGAGGTTGAGGGTTAGCCAGGTGTTCGTGGCAATCGATGCGGCGGGCATCGTGCCGGAGGCTTGCAGTAGTGTCCGGTCAACGACGCCGGCTGATGTGGTCGCCGTGAAGCTGTAGAGGGTGAGGGTAAAGTCCGCAGCCTGCGTTCCGGCGCCGGAGGTATTGAGCGTCAGGACTGTTATTTTGTCGATGAGGGCATTCGCCGGGGCCACGAATCGTTGGCCGAGATCGCGAAGGCCGTCGGTGGTGGTGTTGCGCCATGCCCAGCCGGAGATGGTTTTGTCGGCGTTGGCGCCATCCGCCAGTGTGTAGGCGGCCAGGATGTTTTCCGCGGGCGCCGCGGTGGAGGTCGTCACTTCGACAACGGTCTGGGCGGGAGCCGGCGTTGTGGAAAAGCCGGCAAGGAGTAGCAGCGTCAGCATGGAGTGGCGGCGTCTGCGGGACTGGATCGGGTGGTATGTTTTCATGGGAGACAAATCGCAAGTGGGCGGGTGCGTGGGTTGTGTGTGCATGGGTGGGTGGTGGGTTGTGCGAGGCCATGATGTGGAGACCGGAAAAAGGAGGGGCAAACGGGATTTCATGCATATTTATGCATAATGACTTGAACCACTTTTCAGGATGAACCATCCATTTTGATGAATCATGCCTCCCTCACGTCTCACGCAATCAGCGCTCGCCCGGCAACTCGGGCTCAACCAGGCCACGATTTCGCGCGCGTTGCGGGGAAGTTCGCTTTTGCCGAGAGAGACGGTCGCACGCGTGAAGGCGGCCGCCGAAGCGGGCGGTTATCGGCCGGATCCGGGGTTGGCCAGCCTGGTGGCTTACCGGCGCACAAAACATCCGCCGGGCAAGGGCCAGTGTCTGGCGTGGCTGGTATCGCGGCATCCGGAAGATTTGCCGACACGACGCACGTATCCGGAACGGATTTTCGACGGGGCACAGAAGAGAGCCCATGAACTGGGCTACCGGATGGAAGCGTTTCGCACCGATTCGCCGGATATTTCGCCGCAACGGCTGTCGCGAATGCTGGCTTACCGCCGAGTGGCCGGGGTCGTATTCGCGCCACATCTCTCGCCACATGTGGAAATACCGGTGGTGCTGGACGATTTTGCCGCCGTGGCAATCGGCTACACGGTGCATACCCCGCGGATCGATCGTGTGGCACACAACCATTTTGAATCGATGCTCGCGGTTTGTGCCAGGCTGCGAGAGCGGGGGCGCAACCGGCCAGGGCTGTGTCTTCCGGCACATTCCGACCAGCGCTCCAACGGACTCTGGCGGGCGGCCTACCTGCTCGACGCGGAACAGACTCCCCGGAGCCGCCGCATCCCGGTGCTGCAAACCGGGGAAACCGACGCAGCCTCGTTCGAGGAGTGGTTTACCCGTTGGAAACCCGACGCGATCATCCTGCATCTTTCGCACGGGGGAGATCGTATCGATCAGATGCGCAGACTCGGGCTGCGGTATCCGGAGGACGTTAGCGTGGCGTTGCTGTCGTTGCCGGACGGATACGAGGCGTTTTCCGGGATCGACGAACGGACGGAAGAACTGGGGGCGTTTGCCGTGGAGGCGCTGGTGTCGAGGATTCACAACAACCAGCGAGGCATCCCCGAATTGCCACGCATGCACATGATCGAGGGCAACTGGCGCGAAGGGACGACGGCGTGAGGAGAGAGCTTGTTGTGCCTTTGGGGGGGGGGAGGGGAGTGCAGGCTTACAAGCCGCCGAGCACGCCGAAGATCATCACGCGCCGCCTCATCGTTCATTTTCACGAGCATGGGAAAAAATCCAACGCCAAGCCCTTCGGCGTGCACGGCCCCGAATGCCTTTACGGCATCGGCGACACGGCCACGCCGCTGACGCTGGAGCAGTTGACAAAATCCGTTTTCGACACGCACACGCCGCTCGTGCTCGAATTTGGCGATGCCGAACGCGGCAAGTTTGTCTCTATTGCCATGCGCTGGGAAAACACCCGCGGGCAGAAAGGCACCTGGAGCGAAATTGTCACCGTCGTCGTCCCGTGAGCCATAACCGCGAGCACGGCGCTCCATCTCCATTGAGGGAAAAAAACGGGATCCCGCTCATTTGCCCATTGATTCATCAATGGGCAAGTACAACATTTCCCGGAAAAGTATCAGCCTCAAAAGGCTGCACCTGATCAACACATTGTAAAAATGAACAAGTTAAGTCAATTTCGAATAACTTTCTATTTTCCACCTTTTCCTGCATTCAGTGCAGGCCAATAACACTGTTAGCTAAAAACCAAACAAAACAAATACTACGATCATGCCTAGATGCACAGCGCCAGTTTATGGACATCACTCAGCAGAAGCCGCAGCGCGATGCCCGGCTTGCCGCGGCCGCTACGGCGGGGGCTATAGTAGCTATAGCTCATATCCATCCTCATATTCGTCGCCAAGCTCCAGCTACTCATCTGCTGGAGGCGGCTCGAGCGGCGGTGGACGATCTCGAGCGACTATGAAGCCGCGCTGGTCTCCGGCAGGTTCGTCTGTATTTTACACTCCCGCTGAAGTGCAGGCCCTCACTCCGGTTCGCCGGAGTGTCGAGGCACGTCCACCAGCACCAGCGCGACGCGACGTGTTTCTATGTCACGCATGGGACGACCGGACGGGAGCAGCGAAGGAGTTGCACGATCTCTTAGAATCCCGTGGTGTCTCAGTATGGTTTAGCGAGAAGGATGTGCTCCTTGGATCGAACTTACTGCGTGAGATCGACAAAGGATTAGCTAAGTCAAAAGTGGGAGTCGTCTTGGTGACTCCTTCTTTCCTGAACCGTGTTCGCGGCGAGGGGATTGCCGATAAAGAGTTATCGGCGCTTTTAGCGCGTGATCTGCTAGTGCCGATCGTGCATAATACCACATACGAGGCTCTTCGCGATGTGAGTCCATTGCTCGGGTCTCGAAGCGGGCTAAGCACCGCAGAAGATCCGATGGATACAGTATCCGCGAAGCTAGCAGAGCTGATTGCTGTAATTCCTAATGAACAAGGAAGCTAACAAAGCGATGGAGCCAACTCCGGTAAATGTCACGATCCCTGCTGACGCAGGGCTCGCGCCATTTACCTCCGTGGCTGATCTTGGACGTTCGGAAAAATAAAATGAATTTAGCAACATTTACCTCCCCTATCTTGCTACAGGGTGACGCTTCAACCGCCTATCGTGATCCTGTCGTCTATTTTCACCATGACTGCTTTTATTTATATTTTACCTTAGTGGAAACGGAGTCCGACGGTCGAGTCTTTCTCTACCTTGCCATGACTACGTCGCCGGATCTGAGAAATTTTTCTCCGATATGCAAATTATCCCCGCGAGATCAATCGCTCAATTTCTCCAGTCCCGGCAATATCATCGAATATGGTGGTGAGTTCCGTATATGTTGCCAGACTTATTGCCGTGAAAATGGAGAGAAGTATGGTAATGAAAACTCTCGCATATGGCAGATGCGTTCAGATGATTTGATTCATTGGAGCGAACCGGAATTGCTTATGGTAAAAGGTGATATTCCTGTCAAGGAAATGGGCAGAATGATTGATCCATATCTAATTCGTGGCAAAGACAAGCCGGAAATTATTTATTGTTTTTATAAACAAAATGGCGTCTCCATATCCTGTTCAACTGATATGGAACATTGGCAGTATATCGGCAGCGCCGATTGTGGGGAAAATGTCTGCGTGTTAGTAGAAAACGGCGAATATCGACTCTGGCATTCACCCCAAAATGGAATCGCTCTGATGACTAGTCGTGATTTATTTCATTGGCAGCACTCCGGCACGCTCATCACTTTAGGACAGAAAAGCTGGGAATGGGCCAAGGGACGCCTGACCGCAGGTTTTGTGATCGACCTACGAGAAAATCCGAAGATTGGAAAAGCGTTATTGTTTTATCACGGAACTGGCCCCGAAAATGAAGATTTCATTTTCGATCAATACGCCTGTATTGGGTTTGCCTGGAGCGACGATCTTGAAAATTGGAACTATCCGGAAAATTAGTAATTCTCAGAAAACCTGTTCAGGGCGGAGAGGGTCTCTATCCAATCGGTCATGCCGTCGCGTCGCGCAGCGATGATATGCCATAGCTGACACGGCAAGGCCCCTACAAGCCGCCGAGCGCTCCGAGGATCATCAGGATGGCGAGGACGAGTGCGACGGCGACCCAATACCAGGCGATGCCGCCGATGCGGTAAACGGCGGGTCTGTGGCGGGCGCGGCGATCCTGCCCGGCGCCGGAATCGTCGTCGTCTTCCCAGGCGGCATCGGGCAGGTCGAGGCCGTCGTAAAGCGAGCTTTCCCGCCAGCCGGTGCGTTCGTCGGCTCCGCACTCGGGACAGGAGAGGGCGTTGCGCGGGATCGTTGCGCCACACTGGGCGCATTCATCGGGTGGAGGCGGAGGTCGGGAATAGCGGCGAAGAAGAGACATGTGGAGAAAGGCTGAAGGGCTGAAAGCTGAAGGCTGAAGGACTGAAGGCGGAAGGCGGACTTCGGTTGCGTTGCGGGCTGGGTGGTCTGGAATTTCAGCTTTCAGCTTTTCAGTTTTCAGCTTTTTCAGAGAGGTACTTGCGTTTCACGAGGCGCCAGGCGGTGACGAAGAATGCCGTCAGAGGGATGGCGAGGACCATGCCGAGAATGCCGTTGAGGGCGGTGCCCCAGAAAAAGATCGCCACAATGATCACCACCGGGTGCAGGCCGGTGCGGTCGCCCATGATCCTGGGCGTGAGAAACCAGCTTTCGATCATTTGCACGATGCAGAAGACGATGAGGGCAAAAGCCAGAAGTTGCACGCCGCCGCCGTCGGGCTGGAGCAGGGCGAGCGGCAGGGCGACGCTCAGTCCGAGGATGGTGCCGAGGTAGGGCACGATGTTGAGGATGCCGAGCGCCAGGCCGATGAAGAGTCCGAACTTCAGGCCGATGATCGAAAACCCGAGCGCGAGCAGCGCCCCCATGATCAGCCCGATGACGAGCTGGCCGCGAAAAAACGAGATGACGATGGCGATAAATTCCTCGACAAGAAACACCACGTCGGCACGCACGCCGGGCTTCAGGAAGGGGAGTTGCGCGTCGAGGCCCCGGGTTGGCTCGCGGCGCGAGAGCAGAAAAAAGAAGAGGTAAATCGGCACGATGGCCAGGCGGGTGACGAAACCGAAAAAACCGGCCACCCCCACGCTGGCCGACTTGAGCGTGGGGACGATGGATTCGACGGCAGGCACCGCGGCGGCGGTCATGGTTTTTATGTGTTTCACGAGGTCGTCGATGATTTCCTGGAATTTGGGGTTGGCGACCTTGTCCTGCATCGCGCCGAGCCATTGCGGGGAATTTTTCTGGAAATACTCGACCGCCTTGTCCCACAGGCCGGGGAGGGCGGAGAGGAACTCGACGAGTTGCTTGACCACGGGCGGGATGATGACGAGCAGGCAGGCCGCCACCAGGAGGACAAAAACGGCGTAAAGGGTGACGACGGCGAGGGTACGACGGAATTTCAGCCTGGCCTCGAGCACTTCCACGACCGGCCGCAGGACCATCGCGAGAATGCCGGCCACGGCCAGCGGCCAGAGGACCGACGAGAAATGACCGACGAGAAACGACAGGGCAACAAACACCCCGCCGAGCAGCACGATGGAAACGACGAGGGCGAGAAGCCCGAGCGAGAAACCGACCAGACGCCGCTGCCCCGGCGTGAGAAGGTGCGGCTCGTTGGAGATGGGTTCGGACATAGGCAGGAGCCGAGCAAACGCGATCCCCGCCCGACGGCAAGCCCGGGAGAGTGGCACGGGCATCCTTGCCCGTGGACGGCGCTCCGCGCCGCAAACGTCCCTCCTCCTTTCCCGCCTCCCTCCCGGCGGCAATCATGGGCAGGATGCCCATGCCACATCAAACCCGCGGGCTGGAAGCCCGTGCCACGCCGTTTCCCTCCCTCTTGACAGGTTTGTCATGATTGGCACTCGACAGCGCGGGCGGCTTGCAGGATGCAGGTCGGTCCCGCTGCGTCACTTGCACGCCGCCGCTTCGATAACCAATGAATGATACTGCTCTCGCCACCATCGCCATCACCGGGTTTACCGTGGCGTTTTTTCACGCGGTGATCCCGACGCACTGGCTGCCGTTCGTGCTGGTGTCGCGGGCACGCAACTGGTCGACGGCCCGCACCCTCGGCGTGGTCGTGTTTGCGGGGACAGGGCACGTGTTGCTGACCACATTGCTCGGCGTGGCGATTTCGTGGTTCGGTTACCAGCTCAACCGCCAGGTCGGGCTGCTGTTTCCCTGGCTGGTGGGCGGGTTTCTGTTTGCGGCGGGGTTTTATTATGCATGGCGGCAGGCGCGTGGCCGGGGGATTTGCCATCACCATCCGCCGGGCGGGCTTCACAGGCCGGACATGGCGTGCGGTCACGAGGAAAACGAGAGCCATTGGGAACATGAACTGGAGGCGAGTCCGCTGGGCGAGTCGGCAAAAACGTCGGACCGGGCGGCGGCGTGCGGTCTGTTCGTCATGCTGACGTTGTCGCCGTGCGAGACGTTTTTGCCGGTTTACATGACGGGCGCGCAGTTCGGTTTTCGGGGGTTTGTCGTGTTGAGCATCATCCTGGCCGCCGGGGCGCTGGGCGGGATGTTGCTTTTCACCTGGTTGACGATGGTCGGGCTGGAGCGGGTGAACCTGCGCCGGTTCGAGCGGATGGAGGCCGGGTTGCTCGCCGGGCTGTTCATGATCCTCGGCGTGCTCGTCGTGCTCGTGGAACGTTCGCACGGTCACTGATGGGAGGGGGGGGAGGGGGGGGATTTTCGATTCTCGATTCCCGATTCCCGATTGAGAGTGCCGGGGAAAGGAGAAGGTTGGTTGGCGAGGGCCGCTGAGTGGCTGGCGAGGGCCGCTGAGCGGTTGGCGAGGGCCGCTGAGCGATTGGCGAGGGCCGGTGAGTGGTCGGCGAGGGCCGCTGAGCGATTGGCGAGGGCCGGTGAGCGATTGGCGAGGGCCGGTGAGCGATCGGCGAGGGCCGGTGAGCGATCGGCGGGGGCCGGTGAGCGATCGGCGAGGGCCGGTGAGCGATCGGCGGGGGCCGGTGAGCGATCGGCGAGGGCCGGTGGGCACCCCTTGCCTTCAGTTATACCTCCCTTTCGCTTTGCTGACATCACTTCCGGTTGTACCTCTGCCGCTCCGGCCTGCCGCTCCGGCTGGAAAACGGCGCGGGAGCGCCCAATCGAAAATCGAGAATCGAAAATCGAAAATTTCAGGCCGTCGCCAGTTCGCGCTCCTTTTCCGTCTTCAGCCGGAGTTGCCCGCAGGCGGCGTCGATGTCGTGGCCTTTTTCGCGGCGCAGCGTCACCGATATGCGGGCGGCGCGGAGTGTGTTGGCGAAGCGTTCCTGGCGGGTGAGGCTCGGGCGTTTCCAGGGAAGCCCCTCCACCGTGTTGTAGGGGATGAGGTTCACGTGTGCGTGCAGGTCGCGGGCGATGTCGCGCAGTTTTTCGGCCTGGTCGAGGCTGTCGTTGACCTCCTCGATCAGGATGAACTCCAGCGTGATCATCCGCCCGTGCTTTTCGGAAAACGCCTGGATCGCCGGGATCAGTTTCGCCAGAGGGAAGGCCTTGTTGACCGGCATGATTTTCTCGCGGACCTCGTCCGTCGCCCCGTGCAGCGAGATGGCCAGCCGGATGCCGAGGGGTTCCCCGGCGAGTTTGTAGATTTTCGGGACGAGCCCGCTCGTCGAAAGCGTGATGCGGCGCGCGCCGAAACCGAGCCCCCAGTCGGCGTTGACGATGGTGAGGGCGCGGATGATCGCATCGTAGTTGGCGAGCGGCTCGCCCATGCCCATGACCACGATGTTGTCGAACGACGCCAGCTCCGACCGCGCGCGCGGCGTCAGCGCGTCCTCGCGGTAACACACGTGCAGGAGTTGCGCCACGATCTCGCCCGCGTGCAGGTCGCGCTTGAGCCCGGCGAGGCCGGAGGCACAAAACGCGCACGCCATCGCGCAGCCCACCTGGGTCGAGATGCAGATCGTCTTGCGCGAGTGCTCTTGTCCGACGCCTTCCTGCGGGGCGCGGATGATGACCGTCTCGATCAGCGAACGGTCGCCGAGTTCGAGCAGCAGCTTGTCGGTCACATCGTGCGACTGTTTGCCGAAGACGAGCGAGGCCGGCATCAGCTCGAACGTCCCGGCCAGCCACGCGCGCAACGGTTTGGGGAGGTTGGACATCTCGTCCCAGGAGCGGGCGCGTTTTTTGTACACCCAGTCGAGAATCTGGCGCGCGCGGAAGCCGGGTTCGCCGCGCTCGCGGAGGCGGGCGGTGAGCGAGTCGAGCGTCTCGCCGGTCAAAGGCGGTCGGGCGGGTGTAAACTTCATGGTTGGCGAACAAGTCAGGTGCGCACACAAATCAGCACGCTGGCCATCCCGAAAACCGCAAGCGCGTGAAAATCCTCCAACGACACATTTTTTTAAGCGTCCTGTTCACCTGCAACATGGCGGTGTTCCTGTTCGCGTTCATCCTGCTGGTGGGCAACATGCTCAAGGATCTGCTCGGCTACGCGCTGGCGGGCCAGATCACGATCCCGGTGCTGGTAAAACTCTCCGCCCTGCTCGTCCCCTACGTGGCCGCCTACGCCCTGCCGCTGGGCATCCTCACCGGCGTGCTCCTCGTGCTCGGGCGGATGTCGGGCAACAGCGAAATCACCGCGATGCGCGCCGCCGGCCTCGGCCTCGGGTTCGTGGCCCGTCCGATCCTCCTGCTGGCGGTGGCCGGCGTCGCGATCGAACTCGGCATCAACTATTATTACATGCCCGTCGCGCGGACGATCTACGTTGCGACCCGCAACGAGGCGGTGCGCCAGGACCCATTAAAGATCATCACGCCGCGCACGTACATCCGCGATTTTACCGGCGCGGTGATTTACGTGGACGAAAAGGACGGCGACCGCCTCCGGGACCTGTGGGTCTGGGAACTCGACAAACAGCACCGCGTGATCCGGGCCCACCACGCGCTCTCCGGCGAGGTGAGTTACAACGAAACCGACAACAAGCTGGTGCTCTCCGTGCAGAACGGCACGACGGAGATCCGCGACGACGACAATCCCGAGGATTTCAGCAAGGCCGTAAAGGTAGGCTCGTTCGGCAGCGCGGAATTCGAGTTTTCGCTCGACCACCTGTTTTCGAAATCGGGAGGCAAGGAGAAACTTTCGTGGATGACCTTCGGCCAGTTGCTGGCGAAGCGCCAGGAGCTGGCGGCGGCGGACAACGCGGATACGCCGACGGGGATAAAACAGCGCATGCGGCTGGAAATGGCGTTCAACGAAAAGGCGGCGAGTTCGCTGGCCGTGCTGGCGTTCGCGCTGATCGGCGTGCCGCTCGGCATCAAGGTGTCGCGCCGCGAGACGTCGGCCAACCTCATGGTGGCGATGCTCCTGATTCTCGCCTACTACTTCCTCGCGGGTTTTGCAGGGTGGCTGGAAAATTACCCGGCGCTGCGGCCGGATATCCTCGTATGGCTGCCCCCGCTGGCTTTCGGCGCGGTGGGCGTCTGGCTCTTTTGCCGGATCGGCCGGATGGCATGACGCCGGAAGCGCAACCGCAATCCCGGCATGAGCACCGCGAACACTGTGAGCGCCGCGCTTCCCGACATCCTCTGGATTGTGACCACGCAATGGCGAGCGCAGGCCTGCGGCTACGCGGGCGATCCGAACGCCCGCACGCCCTGCCTCGACGCGCTTGCGTCATGCTCAATCAACTACACGCAGGCGGTGACGCCGCACCCCTTCGGCCCGTTTGCGCGCGCCGCCCTGCTGACCGGAGTGCCATCGCCGGCCAACGGCGTGCGCGACTACCACGATCCGTTGCCGACCGACGCCCGCACCATCGCGCACCGGATGGCGGGGCTCGGATACGAAACCGCGTTTTTCGGGAAATGGCACCTCGCGCCGCGTGACCCGCGTGCCGCGCTGGTCGGCGAGGCGCATGCGCGCCAGTTCGTGCCGCCGGAGCACCGCGGAGGTTTTGTCTTTTGGGAAGGTTTTGAGGGCGGGTTCCTGCTCAACGACCCCTGGCTGCACGGCACGCGCCTGCCGGAGCCGGTGCACATGCGCGGCTACCAGAGCGACGTCGTGTGCGAGCGCGCGGCAGCGTGGTGGCATGGGCTTTTTCCGCCAATCGCCCATGGACGGCGCTCCGCGCCGCCGGATCGAAGTGGCGCGGGCGTCTCGCCCGCAAGCATTGCCTCTCCGTTCCGACGTGGCACGGGCTTCCAGCCCGTGGGCGTTGCCTCTCCGCTCCGACGTGGCGCGGGCGTCTCGCCCGCATCCGGCGTGGCACGGGCTTTTTCCGTCAATCGCCCGTTCTTCTGTGTCGTCAGTCTGGAGCCGCCGCATCCGCCCTACGCCGCGCCGGTGCCGATGCCAGTGCCGATGCCGGTGCCGACGGACCTTGCCTCCACCACCACCTCCCCCTCATATCCGGCGGCTCCCTCCGACCTCATTCTCCCGTCCAACGTCCCGCGCGGAGGCGACACGGAAACGCAGGCCCGCCGCGAACTCGCCGGCTACTACGCGCACATCGCCGCCACGGATCGCGCCATCGGCCGGCTCGTGGCTGCCGTCGATGCCGCCGCGGCGGGGCAGGGGAGAGCGGCGCCGGTCATCGTATTCACCTCGGCGCACGGCGACATGCACGGAGCGCACGGCCTGTTTCGCAAAGGCTGGCCGTACGAGGAAAGCGTGCGAGTGCCGCTGCTCGTGCGTCCGTCCCGACCCGCTGCCGCCCCCGCTCCCGTCGCCGCCGTCCCTCCCCCCCCCCCCCCCCTCCCCCCGGCAACATCGGACGAACCGGTTTCCCTGCTCGACCTGCCGGCGATGACGCTGGCATTGGCGAAAGGATCGACAGGCTCGACAGCAAAACCCTGGAGATGCGGGCGCGACCGCGCGGAGATTTCGATGCCCTCCGTGGTGGCGTTAACCCACCAATGCGACCGTGTGTGGCGCGGCTGGAGGTCGCCGGAGCGCAAGGAAATCGTCAACGCCGACGGTTCGCCCTGGCTGTGTTTCGACCTGACGACGGATCCCGGCGAAACCAGTCCGCTGCCATGAAATAACGGATACGCAGGCGGAAGCCGGAGCGGCGACATTCCTGCCGCTCCAGCCGCTCCGGCTCCCGCCTGCGTAACATCCGTTACGTTTCCGAGAGTCGCAGGACGGTGGCGTTCAGGGGGGGGAGGGTGACGGTGGCGCGCCATGCGGTGTCGTCCGCGCCCGGATCGACTGGTGTGACAGCGCCGGTGTCGTGATTGGTCAGCGTGCGGGCGGCGGGGGCGAGGCGGCGGGCGGCAGTGATGATCGTGGTTTGCCGCGCACTCGTGATGTTCAGGACGTGCAACAACAAGTCGCCGTTCCCGGCTCGATAAGGTGTGACAAAGACGTTGACCGTGTCCGAGGTCACTTGCGGGGTGAAACCGCCGTGGCGCACAAAAAGTTCCCTGGCGAAGGCCAGCATTCCGGGGTCGCCTCCGGGGTCGAAACCGCCGTTCGCCCAGGTGCCCTGAAGGACGATTATTTTCCCGCCGCGCGCGCCGATGTTTTTTTCGAGGTAGTTGCGCGCGGTGCCGGTTTGCACGGACGCGGCACCGTCCGTGTCGTTGAGTTTGCCGGCGGTGACCGTGAGGCCGAAGCGTTCGAGGAAGGCGTGGGCGTTGAGTTTGTCGGTGTCGAGCGAGGCGATGAACACGCCGCCGTCGCGAATGAATTTTTCAAGACGGTCGCCGTAGCCGGCGGACACTTCCTTGCTGATGTCGTCAACGAGCAGTTTTGTTTTCACGTTGGCGTCCGCTTCGGGGAACTCGGCAAGGAGGTAACGGTCGGGGTTGATGTTTGCGGCGCGGAAGAGGTTGGCGAGGCCGTAGTGCGCCATCGCGGACTGGTGCAGGCTGGCCTTGAAGATGTCCGGCGACGCGGCGACTCCGTAGTCGAGCGCGGTCGCCAGGCACACGGGGTCGGGCAGGTATTCCGCGTTGTAGAGAATCTGGTGATACGGCTTGATGAACGCGATGTTTTGCGTGGCGGGCCGTCCGCCGAACCACTGGCAGTACAGCGAGTCGAAACACTGCATCATGCCCATCCAGTGATACGCCAGGAGGTTTTGTTCGTAGGGCGGCGGGTTGAGGCAGCCTTCGTCGCCGTAGGGCAGATCCAGAGTGCGTTTCGCGGCGAGCCATTTGGCGAAGGACAGGCAGTAGCGGTCGCTCGTTTCGTGAAAAACGGAGCCGGGAAAAAACTCGCGGCTGGCGCGCAGCGATGCGGTCGCGGGTTGGCCGAGCAGGGCCTGTTCGGAGGGGTGGTAGTTTGTATTGAAAGCAAGATGACCACGGAATCCGGCCTCGCGCACGGCTTTCGCGACTTCGCGCTCGAGTTCGCCGACATGGTCGAGCAGGACGCGTGTGTACGCGGGCAGCAGTGTCCGCGACTTGTCGTTCACGATCATTTCCGGCGTCACGTCCGCGAAGGTTTTTGGCAAAAATCCCGCGCGGCGGTTGAATTCGCCAGGCGTGTAGTGTTTTTCAAGATACCCGGCGAGCAGGCGCAGGCGTTCGGGCGAGTGGTGGAGGCCGCCGCGGGCATGGAGGCCGGCGCCGCTGGCGCTGCTTGCGACGAGGTAGTTGGCGTTGATGCTCGTGACGGCGGGATATTCCGACGCCATTTGGGCGAGCGCGGCGTAATACTTCACCACGCGTTCCCGGTAGCAAGGGTGCGCCGTGTCGGGCGTCCCGAGCGGCGTATCCGCGCCGTCTTTCCATACGGATGGCGGCGGCGCTTTTTCCCTCACGTGGGCGGGGATGCCGGCGGAGTGCGGGCGCAGGCCGATTTTCAGGCCTTCGCCGGAGATTTTTGCGAACCACTCGCGTGTCTGGGTGAAGTCGTATTTGCCCGGACCGGGTTCGAGTTTTGTCCAGTTGACGTGGATACGCGTGGCGTCGTAACCGAGGCGGTAAATGCGTTCAAATTCGCCGCGCGGTTCCCCGCCGCCGGCAATCATCGTGTATTGCATGGGCAACTGCGCAGCCGCCCGCGATCCGGGGGGGGGGGGGAGGGGGCATTACGCCGAGCAGGGAACTTTGCGCAGAGCCACAAACCAGGCGCGCCGGGCCAATCCATTCCGTTCCGGCTGGCGGGGTGAATTCCGCCCGTCCGCAGGCAAATCGGCCCGAGCGGGCGAGTGTGATGGTGGCGAGCTGTTCTTCGGCGGCGGGTTTGCGAAGGAAGAGGGCGGCGGGCGCATCCGGATCCGGATCCGGTTCAGACTCCGGTTCCGGCTCTTTGGAGAAGTTGTTGTAGAGATACACGTTCGCTCCTGTTTTCTCGCCGTGCGCGAGGACGGCACGGTCGGGTTCGACGAGGCCGATGACCGTTTTTTCCGGTGGCGTGAGGGTGATGCCCAGCACGGCAAATTGCCGCGTGTCGCCAGGCGTGTCGCCGGGCGATTGGAGGGGCGGGAGGGGCGGGAGCGAGACGATGATCCTTGTTACATGCTTTTCCGGATACGGGTTCAGCACCGAGGCTACGTAAAAGGAGTTCCAGTAAACCCCGTTGCCTTTCGGCACGAATTGCAGCCGCGCATGGCCCACGCTCGCGGGTCCCCACCATGTCCGGACCGACGCGCCTGCATCGGGACCGTAGTCGCTGGCACAGGTGCTGACGTTCCATTGCAGCGTTGCGAAAACCCGTTCGCATGTTCCGTCCTCGTAGGCGATGGTGTAAGTGGCGACCGTCCACGGCGCGTCCTTTGCCTGCGGGCCTGCCGCATGCGCGAAATGAAAACGTCCCGCTCTCCGCCCGGCAGCGAGCGGGATTTCCAGAGACGGGAGTTTTTCGTCGAGGATGGTTGTCGAGGGCAAAAAGGGGATGCCACACCAGCGTGTGCTTGTATTTCCGGATACGGGCAGTTTTCCAAAATCGCGGCGTCCGGATTCGGGCGGCTCCCAGCCGAGGAGGATGAAATCGTCCTCCGTCCGGATGCGGGTTTTTGCGGCGGCGGCAGAGGAGGCGGAAGTGGCGGGGGAGGCGGGAGTGTCCGGGGCGAGCCATTGCAGGGTGCTTCCCGAAAGCGCCACGTCGGCCAGGGCAACGGGTTCGTCGCCAGATGGGGTGAAAGTGAATACAAGGAGGTTGTCGTGCGTGTAATCGGTTTGTCTCCACCGACGCTGGCCCGGATAGCGCAGGATGAAGTCGGAGAGCAAAAACGAACGGGACGCGAGAGGCGTGAGAGGCGCGGGATCGGCGGGAGAGGCGGGAGGGGCGGGAGAGGCGTTGGGCGGCGCATTCTGTTTTCCCGCGTTGTCCCACAGCAGGGTTTCACCGAGTTCGAGCGTTTCGTCGGTGGACATCTGCACCGCCGAGAGTTTCAGCGCGCCGGACGATTGCCATTCAAGACGCGGCCCGCGCAGGTTCAGCGGGCCTTTGCAAAAAAAAACAGCCCGCTCTCCGGGCTTCAGGACAAGGAGGCCGTCCCTGGCAACGCTTGTGGGCGAGACGTCCGCGTTCCCGGTTCGCGGCGGGACGAGTTGGCGGATCAGGCCGTTTTCCAGCGTCGCGACGCGACGGGGTGGCGCGTAGGTCCAGGCGGCTGGCATCTGTTTTTTCGCGGCGAGGTGGCGGTAGTTCGTCAGCTCGATGGTGGCGTTGGTCTGCGGCGGAGAGTAGAGTTCCAGGGCGGCGCGGGCTTCGCCGGGTTTTATTGCGACCGGCTCGCCAACGGGTTTCCAGTCGCCGCCTTCGGGCTTGAAGAAGGCGTGGAGTTTGTCGTCGCGCCGGGCGAGTTTCAGCGTTCCGGCGCGGGCCGTTTCGGCGATGATCCGCAAGGGTTGTTTGACGCCGCCAAGCGTCACGTCGAGGACGAGTTGCTGTTGCCCGGCATTGTAGTGGCGGCGATGGAGACTGGCCGCCCAGTCTTTCGTCACGGAGGTGACCATCAGGCGCAGTCCGTTGAAGTGGTCGAGGTGTTTTATAACAAAGCCGAATTCCACGTCGAAGTCGCCGGAAAGGGTTTCGGTCGCGTGGAGACCATAGTAGCGGTATTTGTCGGCGGCGGCGGGGTCGGGCCGGTAAAGGCGCGCGCCACCGGACATCTCCAGCGTCGCGCCGCTGGCGGAAATAGTGAAGGGGAGCACGGCGCCAGGATTGCGAAAATCCACCGTGGTTTCAGTGGCGGAAAGGTTCACGGCAAGGGCGGCGCTGAAAATATAAGGAAGGGAACGGGATTTCATGAGATGTTCTGGCAAAGTTTATATAAGAGAGGTTCTGAAAAAAATCCTCAAAAAAAATAAAATAAAATAATTCGGCAAACAAACCGCGAATGGACGCGAATGAACGCGAACAAAATACAATAAATCCATATCCACATCCGGATGATTATGCATTGGACGCGCCCGGAAATAATATATTTTGTATTCGAAATCTGCCACGAATGATGAGGCGCCTTGAAGGCAGGAGTGTCATCTTTGACAGAATCCATTCCATCATTCCGGATTCGCGTTCATTCGCGTCCATTCGCGGTTAAAAATGTATTTCTGGAAGTGATGGTACGCGGATCGACGGGTATCGACAGGAGCAACGAGGGGGGGGGGGGGGGGGGAGTGCCCCCGGACCAAAATTAGCGGTTAAAAACTCAAATACAAACAAA
>JAISAX010000112.1 GCA_031266495.1 Opitutaceae bacterium | reverse complement strand
GAGGGGAAGGGGATGAGGATGGGGCCGTGCTACGGAGTGCTGGGCGGACTGCACGCAATGGCGCGACAGACGGGATTGGTGGAGGCGCTGGGGCCGGGAAGGAAGGCGAAACTGGCGCTGTTTATGATATATGCCCGTGTGGCTAGGCAGGGGAGCAGGCTGGGAGCGGTGCGATGGGCGGAGGATCATGCGGTGGCGGAGGCACTCGGGTTGGGAGAGATGGACGAGGACGATTTATATGAAGCGCTGGAATGGTTGCAGGCCAACCAGGAGCGGATCGAGAAAGCACTGGCGCCCGAAGCCAGGGCGGGGGCGTATTTTTTATATGACGTGACAAGCTCGTATTTTGAGGGTCAAAACAACGAGCTAGCGGCCCATGGATACAACCGGGACGGGAAGAAGTACAAGAAGCAGTTGGTGGCCGGACTGCTCACCGATGAGCATGGAGAGCCGGTGTCGATCCGAGTGCATGCCGGAAACACCAGCGACCCGGCCACCTTTGGGGAAGTGGTGGAAAGGGTGCGCAAGCAATTTGCGGAGGGCGAAGTGGTCATGGTGGGGGACCGTGGGATGATCAGGAGCAAGGGGATGGAGAAGCTGGGAGCCGAGGGGATGCGCTACATCACGGCGCTGACAGACCCGCAGACGCGCAAGCTGATTGGAGAGAGAGTGATCGAGCCGGAACTGTTCGACGAGGAACCGGCGGACATAGAGCACCAGGGACGGCGGCTGATCCTCAGGCTAAATCCGGAGGTACGGGAACGCGAACGCCAGCGACGCGCCGACCAGTTGGCGCGCCTGCAACAGGAAGTGGACGAAGGGAACCGGAAACTGCAAGACAGTCCCCGGTCCCGGCCCGCCACCCTGTTCAAAAAAGCGCAGGGATGGATCAACCGGTATCACTTCGGCAAGTGGATGAAAGTCACCGGGGAAGGGCGCCGCGTCGTGTTGACCGAAAACAAACAGGCCCGTGAGCAGGCCGAACTGCTCGACGGCTGTTACGTGATAGTGACCGACCTGCCGGCCCGGGTTTGCGGGGAAAAAACCGTGTGCGAACGCTACATGAGCCTGCAAAAAGTCGAGCGCGACATCCGCACCCTCAAGACCGGACAACTGGAACTGCGCCCCATCTATCTGCGCAAGGCCGCCCGAACCGAAGGCCACGCACTGGTCACGATGCTCGCCCTCAAACTCGTCCGTCGGCTCGACTCACTGGCCGCTCCCCTCGGCCTCACCGTGGACGATCTGCTCGACCGCCTTGGCGCCATCCGCCTGCCCGGCATCGGCCCTCCCGGCCTCGAACTCTGGCGTCTTCCCGACTCCTTCCTGCCCGCTCAACAACAAATCCTCGACATCCTCCCTCCCTTGCCCTCCTCTTCGTTGTCTCTAAAAAAATCCCCTCTCTGCCGCCTCAAAAACCCCCGCTCTGGTCGCTCTCCCCCTCTGTAATCCCTCCTCCTTCTCCCTCTCTCCTCCTCTGCTCTTCGGGGGGAACATCCGTCTGACAGCGATAATAACGACCTTCCAGAACCATGTAGAGAAGGGTTGGATTCTG
Source organism: Opitutaceae bacterium (assembly GCA_031266495.1). Next base: position 6,301 of record JAISAX010000112.1, on the reverse strand, counting down.
GATGTTTGTCACCTGGTTGTGCGCGTAGCGATGATCAGAGACTTCATTGCTGTTGGCCCAACCGTTGATCATGTAACTGGTGTTGGTGACTCCTTCGCCGTTTGCCATCGGGGATTTTGTCTGGTCTCGGTTTCCCGGACACCGCCAGATGCCGAATGATTTGCCCTCCACAAGCGTCTTGCCGGAGCCATCCCAGCGCGTGACGGTTTGCGCCCAGTTGAGATCGCCGTCCGGGTAGTGGGCAATGACGGTGCGGTCGCGGTTGTCGTTGGCATAACCGATGAGAGTGATCGCGACCTGGCGCATGTTGGACGCGCACCGGACGCTGCGGGCGCGCGCGCGCACGGCGCCGGTCACGGGGATGAGAATGCCCGCAAGAATTCCGATAATCGCAATGACCGTGAGCAATTCCACCAGCGTGAACGCCCGCGTCGCAGTGCCTGTTTTCCGGAAGATGGTTTTCATGGGAGAGAAAAACGAAGGGCAAAAGTGGTGCGGGTGTGTGGGGGGGGGGGAGGGGAGGGGAGGGGGGGGATGATTGAAATCCGCGAGAGGAATCAGGGGATGTTTTCGTTTTCATGAAACTCGAGCCGGACGGATCGGATTGTGCCGCGAGAGGGGCCACTCCAGATGCTGACCATCTGGATGTCGTTCACCTCTCCGAATTTCACCCACGGGGTCACGTTGAGGTTCAGGTGTTCATCCACGCCGTGATAAAAACGACGCACCCAGCGGCCATTGATCAGCACGCCGACAATGCGGCTTTCGGTAATGGCATCCACATACACCTGCCGGTCGCGCTGGCTGGCGGGAATGAGCACCGCGCGGCGTAGTCCGAAGGCGTCGCAGGAGCCGGGCAATGTGACCGGTTTTTCGTAGCGCAACATGTCCTGGCTCGATTCCCACGAACCGGCAAGGTCGAGCGTGGCGGCAGGCTCCGGCCAGTGCCAGAGCCACACATTGGCCCGCGCTCCCGCGAGCACGCCTCGACCGCGTATTTCAATCGTCACCACATAACGTTCTCCCGGACGAAACCCGCCGGGAGGAGCGACATCGCCAAGCCCTTTTGGCGACCAGTCCCGGACCAGCCGTCCGTCGATCCAGACGCGGCCCTCGTCCATGAAGGTGGGTTCCTCGCCGGCTTGCAGCCAGAGGACGGTGGTTCCGCGTATCCATTCTTTCGGTACGGTGACGGTTTTGCGCAGGATGGCGTGCCGGACATCCATCCGTCCGGGCTTGCTCCAGATGCCAAAGGGAATCCGTTCCCAGGAGGAATCGTCGAAGCCGGGCAAGGTCCATTCCGGGATGTCCGCATCCCGCGGCATTCCGGGAAGCGGATGGAACGCCCATTCGTCGCGGAGATCGGACGAGTGACGCGAACGGGGCGCGGGCGAGGGCAAGAGTGCGGGCGCGGGCACGGACGGCGGCGACGGTCTGCTCTTCGCCACGCCGGGGCCGCCGGTGACGCGCCGTCCGCGCCACCAGTCACGTTGCAAGGCAAACCAGTCGGCGGGCGCGGCGAGCGCGGCGCGTGAATCTCGCGGTGTCAACCAGGCGCGGATTTCGAGCGGCGGGATCCCGAAGGCGAGTCCGCCGGGGGGTCACGGTTTCCTCGCGCGCGTTGCGGATGTTGTGCGCGCTTTCCGGGAATATCGCCGGATCGTCGCCAAACACGAGATGCCCGGCGGCGTGCGTCGTGGCGCTCTGGTTCCAGAGAACCCAGACATCGTGCATCCAGTTATTGGATACGCAATTGCGCAGACGCAGGCCGCCATTGCGCGGCGTCACGCGGGCGGAAACGGGAGCGATGCCACGCCACTTGAGGATGCTGTCGAAGAGACGGGGGAGCGCGCGCGAGGCGTCGGAAGACGTCGCGTGATTTTGCGTGACATCGATTGTTTCGTCGATGCGGTCGGGGATGCCGCGTCCGCTGAATTTGCAACCGACCTGAATGATCCGGCCTTTGCCGAGCGAACGCATGCCGATGGCGGTTGTCCCGTCCTGCCAGAGCAGCAGGTCTTTTGTGTCGGGCGCCGCGGACTGGAGCGTCAGGCCGTTGGCTTTGGTATTTGACCAGTCTCCGGAAAAAACGTCCTGGCCGGGAGCAGGGCGCAACGAGCGGGTGCGCAACGGGCGGGCGCTTGCGGGGTCCAGTTTGTCGATGGCGGCGATCTTGTAACCGGTGAGCCGGGAGATGGGCCAAGCGTCTTTCACGACGGGGGTATGGCGTCCGGTTTGCACAAAGGTCACGAAGGTGCCGCCGGCGCGCACGTAGTTCCCGATGTCGGTGACCATCGCTTCGTCCATGATGGAGGTGTTGGTGTCGATGATGACCTTGTAGCGGGCGGCGTCACCGCTGGCGAAGGAGGATTCGGTGAGGCCGTCGCTCTCGTAAAGACCCATGAGGTTGGCCCGGATGTTCCAGTTCCAGTAACCGGCTCCGGAGTTGGTGTTGGGATCGGAAAGCCAGGGGAAGCCGGTCCTGGCGGCGATGGTCGCGGGGTAGAGCGCGGCGACCTCGGCGGCAGGCGCGTGGTATTTTCCGATGAGGTGAATCTGGCGCAGGTTTTCCTCAAACCAGTTCCTGATGTCTTCGCGCCAGAGAATGCTGCCGACGTGGATGAAGTAGTCGATGCCCTGAATGCCTTCCGTCGCCCACAGACTCGTCTGTTTTTTGAACCACGCCAGGTCGGGCGCGGGCCATCCGGGTTCGAGGCTGAAAGGCAGTCCGGCCCCGCGCATGATGGCGGGCAGGTAGTCGGCCCAGAACGCGCCCATGTGACCGGTGTTTTTGAAATTCCCGCCGTAAGCGACCGCGAGTTGCTTGATCTGGTCGGCGTAGTAATCGGGCGCCATGAGATCGATCTGCACGTCGGAACTCACCGAGCGGATCATCTCCATCCCGCGCCGCACGCTCTCGGCCCGCGTCCAGCCGGTCCACTCGACAAAATCCACCCAGCGGGCGTTGAGCTGGTACCCGAGATCCGGATACTGGCGGGGCGCGGTTGGCGAGAGATAGACGCGATAGGCGAGCCTGCCACGCGGGAGACGCAGGCTCAACTGGTTGTCGCCCGCGACGAGCGCGTGCGTCACCTCGCAAGCGCTCCGGTGCGGCGTGTTGCGCGCAAGCGTGTCCTCGCCGATCTTTTTGCCGTTGAGCCAGGCGGCGAAACGTTCGCCCGTTCCCGTGTTGAGATCCCAGACGTGGAGCCAGAGGCGCGGGTGCTGTTTTTTCCACGCGGCGGACACGGAGAATGTGCGCCGGAAAATGGCGGGGCGCGCCTCGGTGAACATGCACTGGTCGTTGCCTGGCGCGATGATCTGCGGCCATCCGCTATCATCGAATCCGGGCGCGACCCAATCGTCCGGCGGCGGCCGGGTCGGCACGATGGTTCCGTGCATCCGGGACAATTCCCGGAGCGTGTAATTTTTCCCGTCGGGAAACTCTTCGTGGCCCACTTTCCACGGACCGGCGAGATCGAGCGCATCCTTCCCCCAGCCGGCGAAGGACGCCACTTCGGGAACGCGAACCTCGTCCCAGGAAACGAACGACGTTCCCCAGGCTGTATTCAGATTTCGGATGCTCGTGTATTTTTCATCCAGAAACACGCGCCAGGTGGCGTCGGCGACCGGGCCGTATTCCATAAAAATATCGTGGTCGCCGTGGCGGAGTTCGTCATGCGGTTCAAGGACGGTGGTGATGTTGTCGCCGGAGGCCATGAGCTGGCGAAGCGATTCCCGCAACCAGGCGAGAAGCTCGTCCTTGGCGGTCGTGGCGCTCCACGAGAGGTTGCCGTTCCCCTGGTTGGAAGGATCGGCGATGGCGCGGATGTTGCCCGAAAATTGCGGCATCTTTTGCGCGAGCTGATCGCGATGCCGGTTGTAAAACCAGGTCGAGCCGCGGCTGTTGAGCGGCATGTTGATGCCAACCGGCAGTCCGCGTGATTTCGCCTGGGCGAAGGCCCAGTCCCACCACGGCAAGGTCGTCAGCCCCTCCGCCGTATCAATATTGTCGATACTGCTCCAGAACACAAAACCGGCCCGGTCGCTTTGCCGGGCGAAGTCAAACTCCCTGGTGAAATCATAGGCCGTTTTTTCCCGCGTGGTCAGGTTTTTCGGCAATTCCCACGGGCGATAATAAAAGCGGAAACCGAACCGGTCAAAACGGTCGAGCCACATGGGGACTTCGCTTTCGATGGCGTCGGTGCAGGCGGCGAGACGAACGCCGGTTTTTTCGCCAAAAACCGCCGTCAGCGCGACGTCAAGCGAGGCCGCGTCGCGGGCGGTGGCGATGTGAACACGGTTGTTCTCACGCAGTGCGACCAGATGATTTCGCGAGGGCGTGAGCCGCGCCGAAAATTCATGCCCGTGAATTTTTATCGTCTCCGTTCCGACGCCGGGCAGCAGTGCGAGGTCAGAGAGAAATTTTGCGTAATGACGCGCAAGCCGCCACTGGTGGCAGCACCAATATCCAGCGGACGAAACCACGCCGCCGAGGTGCGAACGCCGGAGGCGACTTCCGTGAACTTGACAAAAAAATCCGCACCGCCGTTGAGCGTCGCTTTGTCGCCACCCGTGTGCAAGGCAGCCCACGAATTGGCTGCGCTCGCCGGTGTAAAATTGGCTGCGGCGCTTATGCCGTTCGTGGCTGTGCCCGGATTGGAGACACGCACGAATCCTCCGTTCGCCCAAGTCGCGGACGAAGGCGTCACAATGCTGCTCGTGTAGTGGACACTGGATGGCAACCTGGCTGTGCCGCCGGTGGTGCCACTGATGGAATCGCCGATGAGAATGCCATCGAAACCGGACTGGAAAATAATGGTTCCAGATGCGGAAGAAGCCGCGGTGATGGCGGCGAGTGAAACGAGCACGAATGCGCTCCGGACGTGATTTTTGGTGTATTTCATGGGTGGAAAATTTCAGGGAAATGAGTGGCAAGATTCACTCGATGATAGTAAATGATATTAAAAACGTCAACAGTTTTTATTTGAAACTTTTGAAATAATAAACTTTTCTGGCTTCTCCCGGATGACCTCCGGTTCATTCGCGGACTGGCTTTTTGGTCTGCCGTGATCATCACGTTTCTCATGCCCGTCAAATCATCATCATCCGCCGCCGCCGCCTCCTCCTCCTCTTCCGCGCTCGCCGAAGCCGGGACTGCGCTCATGAACAAGGTCGTCGTTCAGCGCGTGCAGTCGCCGACATTCCAGATTTCGGAGCGTATCCGTCAAATGATACAAAACGCCGAGCTGCGCCCCGGCATGAAGCTGCCCCCGACGCGCGCCCTCGCCTCGCAACTCTCCGTCGATCCCACTGCCGTCCACCGCTCGCTCGCGCAACTCGTCAAGGAAGGCCTGCTGGTGCGTACGCCACGCGTGGGGACTTTCGTCGCCGAACCGCCCTCGAAATTGCGCCGCCTCGCCTTTTACCATCGCCCCACCACGCCCGGCTATTTCGGAAGTTTCGACCGCGCTCTCCTCACCGAAATCACCCGCATCGGCCACCAGAGCGGCTTCTCGGTCGAAATGTTCAGCGACACCCGGAAGCCGGGCATCTCGGCTGACGAACCCCACCCCGAATTGATCCGCCATGCACGCACCCGCTGGATACAAGGCGTCGTGTGCAGCAGCGTGTCGCCCGCGGTTGTCAAATGGATCGCCGGCCTCCCGGTCCCCTACGCAATGATGTCCTCCGCCGACGCGCCGCACACGTTCAGTTGGGGTGCCGGGGAAATGGTGGAGCTGGCCATCAGGCAGCTTGTTGCCCGCGGATGCCGGAAAATCGGCGCCATCGTGCCATCAAGGGTGTTCGAAGATCCCAAAGCCACGCCGCGCGAACTCGCCTTCATCCGCGCTCTCGTCAAAACCCTCGACGAATCCGGCCTGGTCATCAACCGCGACTGGTTCGGCGGACAGGAACCGGACGACGGCCCCATCCGCGAACCGCAAATGGCGGGGTTCGGCTTCAACACCTTCAACCGGATATGGGAACGCTGCGCCAAAACAAAAGCGGGCGTGCCCGACGGACTCTTCCTGTGGCCCGACATCCTCGCCGGCGGCGCGCTCATGGCCATCGGGATGCGCGGCCTCCACGTGCCTCGCGACCTGAAACTCCTCGTCCACGCCAATGCGGAATTGCCCATGTTCTGCCCGTTCCCGGTGGACCGGCTTGTTTTCCGGGCGGCGGACACCGCCTCGGCCCTGGTCAACTACATCCGCTGCCAGCTCGCCAACAAGGAACTCTCCCCGCGCACCCTGCCCATGCACATCGAAACGCATCCGTAACTCCCCCCTCCCCCCCC